>NZ_JBFALC010000023.1:0-126946 GCF_040656035.1 Streptomyces sp. NPDC050211 | reverse complement strand
GCTGCGCCCCTGCACCCCAGCGGGGCTTCGCCCCCGGGCCCCCACCGGGGCTTCGCCCCTGGACCCCGTCGGCCTGCGGCCTCGTCCTCAAACGCCGGACGGGCTGAGTTTGGCTGACGCGGTCTCGTCCTCGTACGCCGGCAGGCTGGGGGTGGCTGTGACGATCTCGTCCTCGTACGCCGACGGGCTGAGTGGTGCCGATCGGCGTGCGGGAAGCGAGCTGCCCCAGCGGGTGGGTACAGGCTCGGACGGCGCCCCTCGGCCTCGGACTCCGGGCGGGCTGAAATGGCGCCGCCCGCGCCGAGAGCCGTCCCTCAGCCCTCAGCCCCTGATGATCCCCAGCACCTCGTCCCGGACCTTCGTCATCGTCGCCTCGTCGCGGGCCTCTGCGTTCAGGCGGAGCAGGGGTTCCGTGTTGGAGGGGCGGACGTTGAACCACCAGTCGGCGGTGGTGATCGTGAGGCCGTCGAGGTTGTCGAGGGTTACGCCTTCGCGGTCCTCGTAGGCGGAGCGGATCGCGGTGAGGCGGGCGGTTTGGTCGTCGACGGTGGAGTTGATCTCGCCGGAGCCGACGTAGCGGTCGTACTGGGCGACGAGGGCGGAGAGGGTGCCGTCCTGGCCGCCGAGGGCGGCGAGGACGTGGAGGGCGGCGAGCATGCCCGTGTCGGCGTTCCAGAAGTCGGCGAAGTAGTAGTGCGCGGAGTGCTCGCCGCCGAAGATCGCGCCGGACTTGGCCATCTCGGCCTTGATGAAGGAGTGGCCCACGCGGGTGCGGACGGGCGTGCCGCCGTTCTCCTTGACGACCTCCGGGACCGACCAGGACGTGATCAGGTTGTGGATGATCGTGCCCTTGCCGCCGTGCTTGGCCAGCTCGCGGGAGGCGACGAGGGCGGTGATGGCGGAGGGGGAGACCGGCGCGCCCTGCTCGTCGACGACGAAGCAGCGGTCGGCGTCGCCGTCGAAGGCGATGCCGAGGTCGGCGGACTCGTCACGGACGCGCTTCTGGAGGTCGACGATGTTCGCCGGGTCCAGCGGGTTCGCCTCGTGGTTGGGGAAGGTGCCGTCCAGCTCGAAGTACATCGGCACCAGGGTCAGGGGCAGGCCGGCGAAGACCGTGGGCACGGTGTGGCCGCCCATGCCGTTGCCCGCGTCGACGACGACCTTCAGCGGGCGGATGGAGGTCAGGTCGACGAGGGAGCGGAGGTGTGCCGCGTAGTCCTCCAACGTGTCCCGCTGCGTGATCGTTCCCGTCGTGGCCGCCGGTTCCGGGGCGGCGCCGGAGTCCATCCAGCCCTCGACCAGTGCGCGGATCTCGGCGAGGCCGGTGTCCTGGCCGACGGGGGCCGCGCCCGCCCGGCACATCTTGATGCCGTTGTACTGGGCCGGGTTGTGCGAGGCCGTGAACATGGCGCCGGGCAGGTCGAACGCGCCGGACGCGTAGTACAGCTGGTCGGTCGAGCACAGGCCGATCTCGGTCACGTCGGCGCCGCGCGCCGCCGCCCCGCGCGCGAAGGCGCCCGACAGCCCCGGCGACGAGGGCCGCATGTCGTGCCCGGTCACGATCGCGCTCGCCCCGGTCACCTGGACGAAGGCGGCCCCGAACAGCTCGGCCAGCGATTCGTCCCATTGGTCCGGGACCACCCCGCGTACGTCGTACGCCTTCACGAGCTGCGACAGATCAGCAGACACGGCCAACCCTCCTGAAAGTCCTATCGGTCACCACAAGCTACCCGTACCCGCTGACAATGCGCTGTGCGGAGGCCAGGTGGACTCCCAGCCGTAACCTGAGGTCAGGGGAGCATCCAATCCAGCACCGGTGAACTCTGGCCGACCACGATCAGGCACATCACCATCAGCAGCCCCACACTCCAGGGCAGCACCTTGCGCAGTATGTCCCCTTCGCGGCCCGCGAGTCCGACGGCCGCGCAGGCGATGGTGAGGTTCTGCGGCGAGATCATCTTGCCGAGGACACCGCCCGAACTGTTGGCGGCGGCCAGCAGTTCGGGCGACAGCCCCGACTCCCGGGCCGCGGTCACCTGGAGGGCGCCGAAGAGCGCGTTGGCCGAGGTGTCCGAGCCGGAGACGGCGACGCCGAACCAGCCGAGCACGGGCGACAGGAAGGCGAGCCCGGCCCCGGCCGCCGCCACGAAGTGGCCGATGGTGGCGGCCTGTCCGGAGAGGTTCATGACGTAGGCGAGGGCCAGCACGGACGTCACGGTCAGGATCGCGAACCGCAGTTCGTGCACGGTGGCCGCCCACTCCTTGACCGCCACGCGCGCGTGCACCCCGAGAACGACCGCGGTGCACACACCGGCCAGCAGCACGAGGGTTCCGCCGGTGGAGACGATCGGCCAGGTGAAGACGTTGCCGCCGACCGGATCGCCGTCCGGTCCCGCGACGTCCAGGAAGGGCCAGTCGTACGTCTGTGTCGTCTCGGCCAGCCAGTCCTTGACCGCCGGGATCTGGGCGACGGAGAAGATGGCGACGATCAGCGCGTACGGGGCGTAGGCACGGACGACTTCGGGCCGCGGGTCCTCCACGTCCAGGTCCTCGCTGCGCACCCCGGTCAGTACGGAGGTGCGTACGGACTCGGCGGCGGGCACGCGCGCGTGCGGTACGGCGACCAGGGCGCCCGCGCCGAGCAAGGCGGCGCCGATGTCGGCGAGTTGTGCGGAGACGTAGTTGGAGGCGACGAACTGCCCGACGGCGAAGGCGATTCCGCACACCAGGGCGGGCACCCAGGTCTCCCGCAGCCCGCGCCGTCCGTCCACCAGGTACACCAGCACGAGGGGCACGACGAGTGCCAGCAGCGGTGTCTGACGCCCCACCACGGAAGCCACCGAGTCCAGCGGCAGACCGGTGACTTGAGCGAGTGTCACGACCGGTGTGCCCATCGCGCCGAAGGCCACGGGCGCGGTGTTGGCGACCAGCGCGACGACGGCCGCGCGTACCGGCTCGAAGCCGAGCGCGACGAGCATGACCGAGCAGATGGCGACGGGTGCGCCGAACCCGGCGAGCGCCTCCAGCAGGGCACCGAAGCAGAAGGCCACGACCAGCGCCTGGATGCGCGGGTCGTCCGAGAGCCGCCCGAACGACCGCCGCAGGATGTCGAAATGGCGGGTGCGGACGGTCATCCGGTACACCCACAGGGCGTTGACGACGATCCAGAGGATGGGGAAGAGCCCGAAGACGGCTCCCTGGGCTGCGCTGGAGACCGTCTGGTCCAGCGGCATGCCGTACGCGAGCCAGGCGACCAGCGCGGCCGCCACGAGGCCCGTGAGGCCGGCCAGATGCGCCTTCATACGGACGCCGCCGAGCAGGACGAGGACGATCACAAGGGGCAGGGCCGCCACGAGGGCGGACAGACCGAGCGAGTCGGCGACGGGTTCCAGTTCCTGGACATACACGGGCGCCTCCCGGATTCCGCTATGCGAAAGCGATTTCTCACGGGCTCCCGGAATGGTCGTGTCCGCAACAACTTCGCGTCAATGGGCGTGCGTCACTCAGCGAAACGCACAGGGAACGCACACGGGACACGCACAGAGAAAGCGGCCGAATCCGGTCGGCGTCAGCTGTCGGGAGAACGCAGCACCCGCAAATGCCCCCGCCGGGCGACCTCCATCGGGTCGGCCCCGCGACCGCCGCCACCGGCCTGCGCGGCACGCTCCTGCGGCCGGGCCGCCTCGCGCACGGCGTTGGCAAGCGCTTCCAGATCGTCGCCGCTGGGCCGCGCCGGAGCCGAGCCGTCCAGGAGTCGTACGACCTCCCAGCCGCGGGGTGCGGTGAGGCGCTCGGAGTGCTCGGCGCACAGGTCGTAACAGTGGGGTTCGGCGTAGGTGGCGAGCGGGCCGAGGACCGCGGTCGAGTCGGCGTAGACGTACGTCAGTGTCGCAACGGCGGGTCGGCCGCAAGCGGTTCGCGAACAGCGACGTACAGGGCTCACGACGTTGGACGGTACCGCACTCTTGAGCGGGCCGCGACGACTCTCCACCAGGTCACTCCACCGTGTCGTGTTGTGAAACGCCCCACACGCCCCTCTGAACACACTCTTCTGACCTGCATAGATACCGCTTTCTAGTCAGCGGCGCGAACGCGCCTCCGGTCACCACTCGGTACAAACCCCATCAATTGCCTTGAGATCGCCGGTCTCGGAGAGATACGGAATCGAGCCCAACCTTGGCTGGAATGGTCATCTTCCGGCATGCCGTACCGGGTGGCTGGGCGCCGCGTGGGCACGGAGCACCCGGCTCGGGCGGGGACTACGCTTCACCAGTGATGGACAACCCCGTACCGCCCTCTGCCGCCGGTTCCGGCCCCCGCCGTCGTGATCGCCACGGCCGGGGCATGCGCGGCCCGATCGCGCCGCCGCAGGTGCCGCTGGCGGCGAGCCGTGCCGAGGCGTTCGCCGACCTGGTGCAGGACTCCGTGGAACGTCTCGAACGACGGTGGCCGCAGCTCGCCGACATCGATTTCCTGGTGCTCGAGGTACCGCGCCTCGACGGCCCCGGACGGGCCTGGAACGACGAGGCGGTCCCGCTCGGCGGCACGATCCCCGCGCGCGACGGGCGTCACGCGCGGGTGGTCATCTACCGGCGACCGGTGGAGATCCGCACGAAGGGGCGCGACGAGCGGGCCGCGCTGGTCCACGAGGTCGTCGTCGAACAGGTCGCCGAGCTGCTCGGGCTGACTCCGGAGACGGTCGATCCGCGGTACGGCGAGGACTGACCGGAGCAAGGCCTAAGGCCTCCGTGCCCCTACTTCTGCAGCACCGCCAGGTCCTCGTCCGCCTCCGGCACCGACACCATGCCCCGGTCGTCGGGCAGGGTCTGGACCGTGAAGGCGGGAAGGCCGTTCGCCGTCCTCGCCAGGGTCCGGGACGCGTACACCGGCGCTCCTGAGACCGTCTCCACGGTCAGGGCGTACGCCCCCTTCACACCGGTCGGCACCGGCGCCTCGACGTCCTGTGTCGTGCCGGACTTGATCGTGTACGTCTTCGACACCGCCGTGCCCCCGTCGCTGCCCGCGGACGCGGTGACCTTGACCTTCGCGGTACCGGTGGGCGCGGTCAGGGCCAGCGTGGAGCCCTTCTCCGTGTTGTCGGCCACCGTCGCGCGCGTGCCGACCGGGCTCGTCGCCGGGATGAACGCCGTCTCCTGCTTGGCACCCTTTCCCCGGACGACCCGCACGGCGGCCACGACCGGCACTGACTGATCGGTCGGCGTCAGCACCAGCGAGCCCGCCTCCCCGCGCGTCACGTCGCCCAGGTCGACCGCCGTGGTCATGCCCGCCTTCACGTGCAGCGTCTCGTTCCCGGCCGGTGTGATCGGCCCGGACGGAGAAGCCAGCCGCACCTTGAGGTCGGCGTCCGCGTCACCGGGCGTGAAGGCGATCAGTCGCACTTCGGTGGCGTCCTTGGGGATGCCGGGCAGGACCAGGCTGCTCGCCGGATCGGTGGTCGCGGACAGCCAGTCACCGCCGAGCTTCTCGTCCAGCGCCTGCACCGCAGCGCCCACCCTCCCGCTGCGGACGTTCACATGCACGGTCACGTTGGTCTGTTTGTCCGCGGTGAGCGTCGACAGCAGCACCGGCTCACTGGAGTGCGGCTGCACCGTGATGCCCTCCCCCGCCGTCGACTCCAGCGCCCCGTCCTTGCCGTACAGCTCGATGTCGACGACCGCGGCGGAGTCGTCGGGGTTCGTCAGATGCACATAGTCGGTGCGGTCCGCCGCGGTGCTGGCTCCGGGGAACCAGAAGTCGGTGTCCGGCGCGGAACAGTTGACTCCCTGCAGCCCCCGCCCCGTGCCCGCGCCGACCTCCGTGGTCTCCTGCACGGTCCACCCGGGCGCGAACTTCCCCTCGGCCGTGCCCACCAGCGCGGGCGAGTCGGCGCCGGAGACATCGCCGGTGACCGGCGTCCCGGGTTCCTTCGGCTCCAAAACGGGCTTGTCGGCCTTCTTGCCCTTCGCCTCGCCCCCGGCCCGCTCCTCCCCCGCGGCCTGCAGCTCGGCCGAACCGTCGCCGTCCGCGCCCTTCGTGACCGGCGTGAAGGACGTGTACGACGTCTCGGCGAGATCCGATGTGCTCGGCGCCGGGCACAGCAGGCTCGTCCGCTCCACGGGCAGTTCGGCCGCCGCCTGCGCGGTGTCCGTGCCGGTCGCCTCCGGTGCGGTCAGCGCGGCGAATCCGGTGACGGCGGCGAGGGCGGTGGCGCCGGCGATCAGGGACAGGGTGGTGCGGTTCACTGCTGACTCCCGTCGGGGCGCTCACTGCCGTTCGGGTACGGCTGCGCCGGGTCGTACGTCGCGTCGTAGCCCTGGGGATAGGTCCCGTCCTGGCCCTGCTCGTACGGGGTCTGCCCGTACGTCTGCTGGTCGTAGGAGCCCGGCTGGCCCGGACCGCCGTACGCGTAGGGGTCGTACTGCCCTCCCTGGTACGGGTCCGCCGGGTACTGCTGGCCGTACGACCCGTCCTGGTACTGCTGCTGGGTGGCGCCCTGGTACTGCTCGCCGTCATAGCCGCCGTACTGGGCGCCGGCGTAGGTCGAGTCCCACTCGCCGTACGGCTGCTGCTGCGGAATCGCTGCCGGGGGCTCCTGTGGCGGCGGAGGCGGGAACTCCTCGGCCTGGTCCGTCTCTTCGGCCTCCGCCTGGGCGCGCAGGCGGCGGGCGCGGCGGCCCTCGCCCGGTACGGCCTCGGCCGGGACGACCGTCGCCTCCTCCTCCGGGAGGTCGTCGTCGACGTCCCGGCGGCGGCCGGGCAGGGCCATGACGACGAGGACGACGGCGAGGGAGCCCTGGGCCCACAGCCAGGCGGTGTGGGTGAGCGGCGCGTCGAAGGTGACGTCCAGCTGCCCGCCGGAGGCGGGGAGTTCGAAGCCCTGGGCCCATCCGTCGACCGTCTTGCGCGTCAGCGGCGTGCCGTCCAGGGTGGCCGTCCAGCCCTCGTCGGCGGTGTCGGCGAGCCGCAGGATCCTTCCCTCCGCGCCTGCCGGGATCGTGGTGTGGATCTCCACGGGCCCGGCGGCGACGGACTGCGCGCCCCCGGAGCCCGACTCGGCGACTATCGCCGCCCGCGAGACCTGCTGATCGACCCGCCACAGCGCCCCGCCGTCCTGCTGGCTCAGCCGCGACAGCCCGGGCGTGGCATCCAGTACGCGGGTCACCTCGCGCGGGGCGCCCTTGTGGACGAGGACGTAGCGTACGGCGAACTTGCCGAGCTGATCGGCTTGATCGGCTCCGGACCCGGCGACGAGGTTGGCGACGACCTTGTCGAGCGTCGCGTTCTCGCCGTCCGCCGCGGCCAGTTCGCCGTCACCCATCCGTGCCCCGGAGCCGCGGACGAGCATGTAGCCGACGCGGGCCGCGGAGTCGCTGTCGAGGACGAGGGTGCGGGCCTGGTCGCGGGTGTTGCTCTCCTCGGCGACGAACGCGGGCACCTGTACCGGGTCGCGCCGCTCCAACGGCCCGTCGGCGCCGCTGATCATCCAGCCGGCGGCGACGAGCAGCGGGCCCGCGGCCGAGGCGAAGGCGATCAGCGCGGCCACCGGCTGACGCCAGCCGAAGCTCTGCTCGGCGACACGCGCGCGTGCCCCGTCGGCACCGAGCGCGGCGGCGGCGAGGAGGGCGATGCCGTAGACGAGCGTCGCGGGGCCGGCCCAGGTGGAGCTGTTGGACAGGACCGCGAAGACGAGGCCCACCAGAGCCACGGCCCAGGCCGTCCAGATTCCGAACTGACGGTGGGAGCGCAACAGGGCGGCCAGCGCGGCCAGCACGATGCCGATGAGCATCAGCCCGTTCACCGTGCCCGGCCCGCCGGGGCTGGCGCCGAGCAGGTCGGTGGCCGACGCGGCCGAGGCGCCGTACTCCAGACCGGCTTCTGAGAAGAAGCCGGACGGGAACAGGGTCAGCGACCAGGGCGCGAGCACCAGCAGGGGGGTGCCGAGCTGGGCCAGGAAGCGCAGGCCGTGGGCGGTGATGTCGGCGCGGCGCACGGCCAGCACGCCGATGCCGAGGATCAGCGCGATGGGCCACACGATCGGCGTGAACGCGGTGGTGACGGTCAGCAGCAGGGCGTACGCCCAGGTGGCCCGCCAACTGCCGCGCGCCCCTGAGGCGTTCGCCAGGCCGCTGGCCGAGACGCCCGCGCGCGCGAGGAGCGGCAGCAGGATCGCGAGGACGGCCGTGCCGATGCGGCCGCCGGCGAGCGCGCCGGTGGCGGCGGGCAGGAAGGCGTAGACGACGGCCGTCCACGCGCGCAGCAGCCGTGATTCGACGAGCGGGCGGGAGGCGAAGTACGCGGTGAGACCGGCCAGCGGCACCGAGCAGACCAGCAGAACGGTGACCGCGAGCCCGGTGGAGCCGAACAGCGCGGAGGCCAGCAGGGCGACGAACGCGAGATACGGCGGCGCGGACGAGGTACCGCCGGCGGCCACTCCATGCCAGGAGTCCAGGTACCGCGACCACAGCTCGCTCGCTTCGGCCGGGGCGGGCAGCAGCGCGCCGCCCGCGAGCGCGCCGCCGCCGAGCAGTTGGCGGCAGGCAATGAGCGAGACGAACAGCAGCACCAGGAAGAGCATCGGGCCGGGATTGCGGGCGATGCGCTTCAGTCGCGCGAACTGCTCTATCTCCAGGAAGTCCGCGTCGTCCCCGCCGGGCCCGGACTCGACCGCGCCCCCGTGCCGCCCGGCACCGCCGGCGGTCTCGGGGTCGGAGTCGCGGAAGAGGCTGCCCGCGGCCTGCTCGACGGTGGCCCGCACGGTCGCGCCGGGCGGCGGGAACAGCGCTCGCAGCTCGTCCTTCTCGATCTGCGGGCGGCCGCGTCTGCGCCGCCCGGCGATGATCCGCTCGGGCCGCAACAGCACGCCCAGCAGACCCCGGATCTCGTCGAGGGCCTGCCCGGGGACCTTGCCCACGAGATAGGCGACGGTCCGCAGCAGGGTGCCGAGCACCAGCCGCACCAGGACCCAGGGCAGCACGGCCGTCCGCGTGTTGACCAGCAGCGTGTAGACGGCGCCGGCCTTGTCGACCTTGTGCGGGGAGGCCGACGTACGGCCCACACAGTCGACGGTGCGGCGCTCACGGGAGGCCGCCTCGGCGTGTCGTACGACCGCCTCGGGGGCGATGAGGACGCGGTGACCGGCGGCCTGGGCGCGCCAGCACAGGTCGACGTCGTCGCGCATCAGGGGCAGCCGGCGGTCGAACCCGCCGAGCTGCTCGAAGACATCGCGCCGCACAAGCATGCCGGCGGTGGACACGGACAGCACGGACCGGACGTGGTCGTGCTGGCCCTGGTCCTGTTCACGGCGGTCCAGGCCGGTCCAGCGGCGGCCGGAGTTGGCGATGGTGACGCCGACCTCGAGCAGTTGCCGGCGGTCGTACCAGCCGCGGAGCTTGGGGCCGACGACGGCGATGTCGTCGCGGCCGAGCTCGTGCTCGTTCTCCACGACGCGCAGCAGCTGGGCCAGGGCGTCCGGCTCCGGGGCGCAGTCGTCGTGCAGCAGCCACAGCCATTGCACCGGCTCGCCGTAAGGGAGTTCGGGCATGTCGTACGCGTCGTCGCGCCAGGTGCGGGTGACGGGGTCCCAGCCGCTCGGGCGCTTCAGATAGGGCAGCTCGTCCGGGGTGAGGAGTGGGGCTGTGCGGCCCGCCTCCTCGACGGCCTGGCCGAAGCCGGTGCGACGGGCGAGATGCAGCACACGGTCGGCGCCGAGGGCGTCGGTGAGCAGTTGGGCGGAGTGGTCCGCGCTGCCGGTGTCGGCCGCCATGGCGTACTGAACGGGGCGCTCCTGGCCGAGCAGCCCGGCGAGCGCGTCGGGCAGCCAGCGGGCGCCGTCATGGGAGACGAGCACCGCTGTCACTACATGACGCGGAAACTCAGGCGCGGCAGCGGCGTCTTGGTGGGCTGCCGTATGACTGTGCACGGACATCGAGGTACGGGCCCCGGTTCGATGGACTGCGGTGGACACCTGTGCCCACAGGGGGCAGCGGGACGTCTCGGACGAGCGACCACACTATCGGCTGGGCATGACGTCGGCCCGCCGCCTGTGGATAACCCACCTGCAACGGGCCGTTCGTCACATATGTACGAAAGGGATGCTTACCGTCCGGTCAGACGGCGGCCTTCTTCAGCCGACGTCGTTCACGCTCGGACAGACCGCCCCAGATGCCGAACCGCTCGTCGTTGGCGAGCGCGTACTCGAGGCACTCGGAGCGGACCTCACAGGCGAGACAGACCTTCTTGGCCTCGCGGGTGGAGCCGCCCTTCTCGGGGAAGAAGGACTCGGGGTCGGTCTGGGCGCACAGCGCGCGCTCCTGCCAGCCGAGTTCCTCGTCCGCGTCGTCGACCAGCAGTTGCTGCACCAGCTCGGTCATGTGCGCCCCTCGTCAGTCTTTCGCGTCCCCGTGATGTAGCCGTTACCGATTTCGGCTGAACGACACGAGTGAAATTACAAGTGTGCTGCTCCGGGCGAGTCAAGCCGAGATCTGCTATTGAGCCCCTTATTCACTCTGCGGAACCAAGGCCTAGCGGAAAGTGTTCAAATCGTCCTAAACCTTGACAAGCAGATGAGGCCCCGGAGGGCCGCCACCCCCGCGCAGAGCCTGCACGGAGAAGGACGCCCGGAACATCGATCCCGTTCCGACACACACTCGAATCGATCCGGATCACAGTCCGATCACGGGATCGCATCGAGGTTTGTGCGCCCGGTTCTGCGCCATGTGTCCCGGCCGCCCCGTGCACAAACCTTTCGTCACGGGGATGGACCGGATGAGGTGAACCGCGTCCCAGATACCGGGCGCCGAGTTGACAGTGCGAGGTGTCAACCGCTGTCCTTGTGGGCATGCTCGCGCACTTGGCACTCACCTCGACCCGCACCGCCGGGTCCCTCGGTGCTGCCCGCGCCCGCTGTCGCTGTTGTTGCTGTTCCTGCTGTTGAGCCTTACGCGCTCCGGCTGCCCCTGAGTCCATCGGACCGGCTTCCACGCCCGTCGGACTCGGCTGTTGTTCCCCTCGCCTCCGCCGCTCCACTTCCCGCTCTTCTCTTCCGAGCTCTTCTCTTCCGACGAGGAACCACCGCACCCATGAACAGCGACAGCGACCTCCAGATCGCCGGCGACATCCTCGAAGTCACTCACCTCCTGCGGGCGCCGAGCGAGCACCCGGCCACCGTCGCCGACTTCGTCGGCCTGGCCCGCTCCATCGCCGCCGACCGCTCCCAGTGGCAGCACCTGGTCCAGTACGACGCCACGTCCCGCTGGTACCACCGGCTGCGCACCGGCCCCGGATACGAGGTGTGGCTGCTGTCCTGGGTGCCCGGCCAGGGCAGCGGACGGCACGACCACGGCCCGTCCTCCGGAGTGCTGACCGTCCTCGACGGCACGCTGACCGAGCGCACGGAGCGCGGCACGCGCGCGTTGGAGGCGGGTGCGCAGAGGGTGTTCGCGCCGGGGTACGTCCACGAGGTGGTCAACGACGCGCTGGAGCCCGCGGTCAGCCTGCACGTCTACTTCCCGGGCCTCACCGAGATGCCGATGCACAGCGCCCAGTGCACAGCGGCCGCCCCGGTCTCGTAACCGCCTGCCCCGTTGTCGTACCCGCCTGCAACACTGATTCCCATGCGCATTGTGGTTCTGGCAGGCGGCATCGGTGGTGCCCGGTTCCTGCGCGGTCTGATGCAGGCCGTGCCGGACGCGGACATCACGGTCATCGGCAACACCGGGGACGACATCCACCTCTTCGGCCTGAAGGTCTGCCCGGACCTCGACACGGTGATGTACACGCTCGGCGGCGGCATCAACGAGGAACAGGGCTGGGGCCGGGCCGACGAGACCTTCCATCTCAAGGAGGAGCTCGCGGCGTACGGCGTCGGGCCCGAGTGGTTCGGGCTCGGTGACCGGGACTTCGCCACGCACATCGTGCGGACGCAGATGCTCGGGGCCGGGTATCCGCTGAGCGCGGTGACCGAGGCGCTGTGCGACCGCTGGAAGCCGGGCGTCCGGCTGATCCCGATGACCGACGACCGGGTCGAGACGCACGTCGCCGTCGAGATCGACGGCGAGCGCAAGGCCATCCACTTCCAGGAGTACTGGGTACGGCTGCGGGCGTCGGTGCCGGCCGAGGCGGTCGTGCCGGTGGGCGCGGAGCAGTCCAAGCCGGCGCCGGGGGTCCTGGAGGCGATCGCCGAGGCGGACGTCATCCTCTTCCCGCCGTCCAACCCGGTCGTGTCGGTCGGCACGATCCTCGCCGTGCCCGGCATCCGCGAGGCCATCGCCAACGCCGGGGTGCCGGTCGTGGGCCTGTCCCCCATCGTCGGGGACGCGCCCGTGCGGGGCATGGCCGACAAGGTTCTCGCGGCGGTCGGCGTCGAGTCGACGGCCGCGGCGGTCGCCGAGCACTACGGCTCGGGCCTGCTGGACGGCTGGCTGGTCGACACCGTCGACGCGGCGTCCGTCGAGCGCGTCGAGGCGGCGGGCATCCGCTGCCGGGCCGTACCGCTGATGATGACCGACCTTGACGCGGCCACGCAGATGGCCCGGGAGGCGCTGGCCATGGCGGCGGAGGTTCAAGCGGCATGAGCACGGCACCTGACGACGGCTACCGGGTCTGGGCCGTTCCCGGTCTGCCCGAGGTGGCCGCGGGCGACGACCTCGCCAAGCTGATCGCCGCCGCCGAACCCGGGCTGGCCGACGGGGACGTCCTGCTCGTCACCTCGAAGATCGTGTCCAAGGCGGAGGGACGCGTGGTGGCGGCGGACGACCGGGAGGCCGCGATCGACGCCGAGACTGTACGGGTCGTGGCGCGGCGCGGACCGTTGCGAATCGTCGAGAACCGGCAGGGGCTCGTGATGGCCGCCGCCGGGGTCGACGCCTCCAACACCCCTGCCGGGACAGTCCTGTTGCTGCCCGAGGACCCGGACGCGTCCGCGCGCGCGATCCGCGACGGGCTGCGGGACGCCCTCGGCGTCACCGTCGGAGTCGTCGTCACCGACACCTTCGGACGGCCCTGGCGTACGGGGCTCACGGACGTCGCCATCGGCGCGGCCGGGGTGCGTGTGCTGGACGATCTACGTGGAGGGGCGGACGCGTACGGCAATCCGCTCAGCGCGACCGTCGTGGCGACGGCGGACGAACTGGCCGCCGCCGGAGACCTGGTCAAGGGCAAGGCCGCCGGGCTGCCCGTCGCCGTCCTGCGCGGGCTGGCGCACGTGGTGGCCATGGACGACGGGGAGGGGGCGCGGGCCATGGTGCGCGGCGCGCGCGACGACATGTTCCGGCTGGGCACGTCCGAGGCGGTACGGGAGGCGGTGACTCAGCGGCGTACCGTACGGGCCTTTACGGACGAGCCGGTGGACGCCGGTGCGGTGCGACGGGCGGTCGCCGCGGCGGTGACCGCACCGGCGCCGCATCACACCACGCCCTGGCGGTTCGTACTGCTGGAGTCGCCGGAGTCCCGGACCGGGTTGCTGGATGCCATGCGGGACGCGTGGATCGCCGACCTGCGGCGGGACGGCAAGAGCGAGGAGTCCATCGCCAAGCGGGTGCGGCGAGGGGACGTGCTGCGGAACGCGCCGTATCTGGTGGTGCCGTGCCTGGTGATGGACGGGTCGCACACGTACGGGGACGTGCGGCGGGATGGCGCCGAGCGGGAGATGTTCGTGGTCGCGGCCGGGGCCGGCGTGCAGAACTTCCTGGTGGCGCTGGCCGGGGAGCGGCTGGGGTCGGCGTGGGTGTCGTCGACGATGTTCTGCCGGGATGTCGTGCGGGAGGTGCTCGGGCTGCCGGAGCACTGGGATCCGATGGGCGCGGTGGCTGTCGGTCATCCGGCGGAGGAGCCGCGGCCTCGGGCGGAGCGGGATGCGGGGGCGTTCATCGAGGTGCGGTGACTCTCCGCTGAGGCCGGGTGCCTACGGATCGGGGGGTGGAGATGCGCGGGCGGCTGCGGGTTCGATGGGGCCGGTCGCGCCCACGCGGCGGAGCCGCATATCGATACAGCCCCGCGCCCCTTGGGACGTTGTCCTCACGTCGTTGGCTATGTACCGCCTAGTCTCGTAGAGCTTTCTCCCTCACCTCTAGGACCTCATTCGTGGCCGGACGTTTTGCTCCCCGACCTACTCGTACGACCGTGCGGGATGGGTATGTCGGCGTGCCGCGGCAGGCTGTGGCGCCGGGGCGGGTGCGGACGTATGTGCCGGATGGGCCGGTCGATCTCGGGCTGGTGCTGGGGCCGTTGCGGCGGGGGGCGGGGGATCCGACGTTTCGGGTGGCGGCGGACGGGTCTGTGTGGCGGGCCAGCCTTACGCCCGTGGGGCCGGGGACGTTGCGGGTCGCGGTGCGGGGCGGTGAGGTGTGCGGGGAGGCGTGGGGGCCGGGGGCCGAGTGGCTGCTGGAGCAGTTGCCCGAGTTGGTCGGGGGTGCCGACGATCCGTCCGTCTTCGAGCCGCGGCATCGGCTCGTGGCGTTGGCTCGGCATCGGCGGCCGGGGTTGCGGCTGACGCGGACCGGGCTGGTGCTGGAGTCGTTGATTCCGTCGATTCTGGAGCAGAAGGTCACGACCGGAGAGGCGTATCGAGCGTGGCGGATCCTGGTGCGGAAGTACGGGGAGCCTGCGCCGGGGCCGGTCGGTGGGCGGATGTGGGTGATGCCTGCGGCGCGGACGTGGGCGTTGATTCCGTCGTGGGAGTGGCATCGGGCCGGGGTCGACAACAAGCGGGCGTCGACGATTCTTCGGGCCGTGCGGGTGGCTGCGCGGCTGGAGGAGGCGGTGGGGATGTCGGCGGAGGCGGCGCAGGCTCGGTTGGAGGTCCTGCCGGGGGTGGGGCCGTGGACGTCGGCGGAGACCGTGCAGCGCAGTCATGGGGCGGCGGATGCGGTGACCGTGGGGGATCTGCATCTGCCGGGGATCGTGGGGTGGGCGCTGGCGGGGGATCGGGATGCGGATGACTCCGTGATGCTGGAGTTGTTGGAGCCGTATGCGGGGCAGCGGCATCGGGCGGCTCGGTTGATTCTGTTGAGTGGGCGGACGCCGCCGCGGAGGGCTCCGCGGATGCCGAAGACTGATATCGGGCGGTTGTGACGGGCCCTGCGCCGAGGTGACCGCCGTGCCGTTTTCGCCCCCGCCGCCCCTACCCGTCCCATCCCTGGGGGCTGCGCCCCAGACCCCCGCTTCGGCCTGAAGGGCCTCGTCCTCAAACGCCGGACAGGCTGAGGTGGGCTGCCGGTCCGGCGTTGGGCGGGTCGTGGGTAGTTACTGGTCCGAGGAGAAACGCACCGCGCCCGCAGGGGCCGATGACGGCGGTGAGGATGGAGCGTTCGCCTATGCGGGCGCGGGTGCCGATGAGGGAGTCGGTGATGACGAGCTCCGGTCATTTCCCGATGCCGTGGGCGAGGAGGCTCTCGGCGGTGTCGGCGATGGTGTCCTCGATGGGACGCGCCCGCCATCCCAGGAGGCGTTCCGCCTTGGCGCTTGTGGCGTCGAGGTCCCGGCCGAGCTGGTGCCTCAGCAGTCGCAGTTCCGGGTTCACGATGCCCAGCGCGCGTGTGAGCCACACGGGCAGTTCACGCGTCGGGGCCTTCGCGGCGCGCTCGCCCAGGCGGTCATGCAGAGTGCGCGCGATGTCGACGAGGCGCAGATTGTGCCCGGCGATTGCTAGGAAGCGTTCGCCGGCGGCTGCCGGATCTGTCATCGCACGCAGGTGCAGGTCCGCCACGTCGCGCACGTCGACGTATCCCATCCCGAAGGGAGGGCACGCAGGGACCCGTCCCTCGAGCATTCTGCGCACAAGACGCAGCGATGGCGGGTCGTCCGGGCCGAGCAGTGGTCCAAGGACCCCCACGGGATGAACCGCTGTCAGTTCGAGACCGCCGCCTTCGTCTTCGACGAACTGCCAGGCGGCTCGCTCGGCGAGCGTTTTGGACCGCTGGTAGGGCGGGATTTCGCTGTCGACGTCGGTCCAGTCCTCCTCGGTGAACGGGGTCGAGCGCGGGGGATGCCCGATCCCGATGGCACCGAAGGCGCTCGTCAGGACGACGCGGCGCACGCCGGCGTCGCGGGAGGCGCGCAGCACCCGCAGGACGCCCTCGCGCGCTGGGGCCACCATCTCCTCGTCGTTCGCCGGTGTACTGCGCAGGGTCGGCGAGGCGACGTGGAGGACGAAATCGCAGTCGGCGACGGCTTCGTCCCAGCCGTCGCGGTGCGCGAGGTCGGCGCGTACGACCATGAGACGGTCGTCGTCGAACGGCTGGGCTGCGTGGAGCCAGGAGCGCAGTGCCGGCTCGCGCCGCAGGTCGCGGACCGTGGTGCGTACGGTGTGTCCGGCGTCGAGCAGGGTCAGGACGCACCAGCTCCCGATGAATCCTGTTCCTCCGGTGACCAGTACCTGTGTCATCTGTGTCTCCTCAGTTCGCGACGTGTGCTTCGAGCGGTGTCGGCGGGCGCGTCGCATGACGTCGCTGGGCCGCGGCCAGGCTGCTTCCGAGGAGGACGTGGCCGATCATGATCGGGTAGATCACGGCGCGCTCGAGCATGCCGATGTTCCACATCCAGCCGGTGAACACGTCGGCCATGAAGAGGGGGAACGCGATCAGTCCGACGGTGCCGAGGGTGATGCTCGCGATCGACCGACTCCTCCCGAGGCCGATGCGGGCTCCGCCGGTTCCGACGGCGATCGCCATGATGTTGCCGGTGAGCATGACTCCCTGGGCGCCGAGGGTGTGGAAGGCGATCAGGCCGTTGTCGACGTTGGCGTTGGAGCCCTGGAAGATGCCGACGAGCGAGACCCCGACGCCGGCGAGGACGGCGAGGATCACGATGATGAGCGGGCGGGTGCCCTTGCGTGGGTCGAACACGAGGAACGCACCGACGATCAGAAGGATGCCGTAGATCACCCAACCGGTGTCCATGACGGCGCCGAGGGGGGAGTTGGCGACCTGTCCGAACGCGGTCTGTGGCGGGCCGGTCAGGCCGAGGTGGCTGACCCAGTTGTGGAAGGGCGAGTACGGCGGGTCCTGCCATGCGGCGGCGGTGATGAACTCGGCGAGCCAGGACACGAGCGGGCCGAGCAGGATGAAGAGGGCTCCGGCGCGGGCGGCCGCGCCGGAGCGGACGATGGGGTTCATGCGAGAGCCATGCCGGGGACGCGCTTGCGGATGGCTTCCATCTCGGCCTCGTCCGAGACGCCCTGCCAGTCATGCCGCGGCGTGTACGGGGCCTCCAGGGCGCGCACCTCGTCGTCGGTGAGGTCGATGTCGAGGGAGGCCACGGCTCGTCGATCTGCCGGATCGAGCCGGCACCGACCAGCGGCGCGGTGACGACCGGCTGGCGGCGCAGCCAGGCGAGCGCGACCTGTGCACGGCTGACGCCGTGAGCGTGCGCGGCGTCCCCCACCGCGTCGATGATCGCTTTGTTGGACGCCTCCTGCTCGGGCGAGTAGAGCAGGTCCGCGTACGCTCCGTCCGTCTCGGAGCGCGCCGTCGAGCGGGCGTCGTCCCATGGGCGGGCGAGGCGGCCGCGGGCCAGCGGCGACCAGATGATCGTGCCGACGCCCTCGTCCAGGCACAGCGGGATCATCTCGCGCTCCTCCTCACGGGCGAGGAGGTTGTAGTGGTCCTGCATCGACACGAATCGCGCCCAGCCGTTCTGCTTCTGCAGGTGCAGAGCCTTTGCGAACTCCCACGCGTGCATGGACGAGGCGCCGAGGTAGCGGACCTTGCCGGCCTTCACGAGGTCGCTCAGTGCCTCGAGTGTCTCCTCCCATGGGGTGGAGTGGTCGTTGCGGTGGATCTGGTAGAGGTCGATGTAGTCCGTACCGAGGCGGCGCAGGGAGTGGTCGACCTCGGTCATGATCGCCTTACGCGACAGACCCCGTCCGTTCGGCCCCAGCCGCATCGGATGGCGCAGCTTGGTGGCTATCACCACGGCGTCGCGGTCGGCGAAGTCCTTGAGCGCGCGGCCGAGGATCTCCTCGCTGGACCCGTGGGAATACATGTTCGCGGTGTCGAAGAAGTTGATCCCCGCCTCCAGCGCGTGCTTGATCAGCGGGCGTGCCTCCTCCTCGCCCTTCGACCAGACGGGGTGCCCATGGTCGGGCTCGCCGTAGGTCATCGCGCCGATCGCAATCGGTGACACGTCCATGCCAGAAGTGCCGAGCTTGATGTACTGCATGATGTCCCTCTAAACTAAGTGGAGAACTCTCCGAATAACGTAGTGGAGAGTTCTCCACTTAGCAAGGTGAGGTCCCGTGGTCCGCTCTGACGCCCGTGAGAACAGGGCTCGCATCCTCGCGGCCGCCCGCGAGGCGTTCGCCGAGGACGGCGGCGCGTCGATGAACCAGGTCGCCCAGCGCGCCGGTGTCGGCGCGGGCACCCTGTACCGCAATTTCCCCACCCGCGAAGCACTCGCTCTCGCCGTCTACCAGGACGAGGTCGCACGCATCCTCGGCACCGTGCCCGACCTGCTGGCCCGGATGCCCCCACTCGAAGCGCTCCGCCACTGGACGACCGACCTCGTCGAAGCGATGCGCAGGAAACACGGCCTCGGCGACGCGCTCAGCCCCAGCGCGCACCAGGCGATCAGCGAGCAGAGCTACGGGCCGGTCATCGCCGCGATCACCGCCTTCCTCGACGCCGGCAAGAAGGACGGGAGCATCCGTACGGACGCCGACCCCGGCGACTTCCTCCAGCTCACCGGCGCACTATGGCGTGCCGCCTCCAGCCCGGAAGACCGGGCTCCCCGCATGCTCGCGCTCATCCTCGACGGACTCCGCACCCAGCCGCAGCGCTGAGGCCGCGTGTCGGGACTGCGAGCAGTTCCTGCGACAGGGTCCACAGACGTCGGGCGTTGTCCGGGTCGACGGCGTACCGGGCGACGCCATGCAGGGTGCCGGAGCGGCGCTCAACGACCTCGGTCTCATTGCAGTCGACGAAGTAGCGGCCACCGACGCCTTCGAGGAGAGGCGATGTGGCGAGGAGGACGGAGGTCGCCGCGCCTTGTTCGACGGTTTTGATCAGGTGGGCGGGGACCCTTCCGCTGCCACGGCCACCGGTGTGCCGTTGCAGGTTGGTGTAAATGGCGCCCGGCATGAGGGCATTGGCGGTGATGTGGTCCGCGGCCCAACGGCGGGTGGCCTCGACCGCGAAGAGGACATTGGCGGTCTTCGACTGGCCGTAGGCGAGCCACGGGTCGTAGGGGCGGAAGGCGAAGTTGATGTCGTCCCAGACGACGGGTGACCGCTGATGACCGGTGGAACTCACCATGACGACGCGCGCGTTGCCGTCGGCGGCCAGCGCGTCGTGCAGTCCGGTGGTGAGGGCGAAGTGGCCCAGGTGGTTGGTGGCGAACTGCCATTCCCATCCCTGTTCGGTGTACTGCTCAGGGCAGGCCATGACGCCCGCGTTGTTCACCAGGACGTGCAGCGGGCCCCGCCAGGCGGCGGTGAAAGCGGTGACGGACGCGGAATCGGCCAGGTCAAGGTGTGCGACATGCACCTCGTGATTGCCGGTCGATGCGGTGATGTCCTTGGCGACGCGTTCACCCGCCGCCCTGTCCCGGACAGCGAGGGTGACTGCCGCGCCCGTGGCGGCCAGGGCCCGGGCCGTCTCGGCCCCGAGGCCGGAGGACGCTCCGGTGACCACCGCACGACGGCCGGTGAGATCGACGCCTTGCGCCACCTCGGCAGCCGTGCTGGAGAAACCGAAGGGGGTGGTGATGGAACCCATGAGTGAACTCCCGTCGGTGTGATGTGAGGCGTGTGCAACGGCGTGTCAGGGGGTGAGCATCCGGTCCTGTTCCACCGGGGGTGTGCCGCCGTACCAGTCCAGGGCTTTGCCGAAGCGGACGAGTTCGCCGTAGAGGGCGGGGTCGACGTGCTCTGCGAAGACCAGGTCGAGCAGAGCTTCGGCGGCCTGGGCCGGTGACTGCGCATGGCTGTAGTCGCTGAACCAGGGGCGCGAGGTGGCGGTGTCGACCATGCCGGGACACACGGCCGCGATCAGCGTGCCGTCGGCGAGATCGTTCTCGCGGCGTTCGGCGGCGACGGCACGGACGGCGGCGACCTGAGCCACCTTCGAGGGCACGTTCAACCAGAGGGGCCAGCCGGCCTCCTGCGCGGTCCGGTTGTGGATGGCGGCACGCCACGACTCGACGGCGTACTCGACCTGGTTCAGGCTCGCGCCGTCGAACAGGTGGTGCAGCCGGGCGTCGAGGTGGCCGAGGGTGCCCAGGCTGCTGGCCACGACGAGCAGTCGGCCGCCCGGGCGAAGGACCGGGGCGAAGGAGCGCAGGATCGTATGAGTGGCGGTGTTGGCGACGTCGATGAACTCATCCGCCCGCTCGGCCTGTGACTCCTCGGGCAGCAGACGGGCAACCGCATTGGAGACGACGACGTCGACCCCGCCGAACCGGGCCCGCACATCCTCGGCGAGGCAGGCGATGGCGTGGGTGTCGGTGACGTCCAGAACCTGGCCTTCGACGCGGGCACGCGTGCCAGGCAATCGGCTGACCTCGCAGGCGGCGTCTGCCACCCGCCGGCTGTCGCGGCCGGTGAGCAGGACGAGGTCGTCCGGACGCATGCGGGCCCCCAGTCCTTCGACGAGGGCGCGGCCGAGTCCCTGGTTGGCGCCCGTGACGAGGGCGATGCGCGAAGCGTTCATGCACGCCACGCTAGGAATGCGAATTCCATGAGTCCAACGAGGTTTTGGCACATCTGGTATGCGTAAACGTCATGGACTTCACGGACGTGTCGCTCACCGCCCTGCGGGTCTTCCGCGCCGTGACCGAGCAGGGAACCTTCACCGCGGCCGCCGCCTCGCTGGGCTACACCCAGTCGGCGGTGTCCCGGCAGATCGCCGCGATCGAGCGGGCTGCAGGTGCCGAGCTGCTGGAACGTCGGCGCGAGGGAGTACGACTCACCGCAGCCGGCCGCCTCGTCATGCGCCACGCGACGACCGTGCTCGACGAAATCGAAGCCACCGCCCGCGAGTTGTCCGGCCTGCCCGGGCAAGCCGGGACGGTCCGCCTGGGATGGTTCCCCAGCGCCGGAGCCGTCCTGCTCCCCCGGGCCCTGACCGCGCTCCACCGCACGGACCCCACCCTGCACGTCGTCGGCCGGGAGGGCAGCACCCCCGCGTTGATCCGCGCCCTGCGGGCCGGCAGCCTCGACCTGGCCCTGCTCGCGTCCGCACCGCCGTTCCGGCCGCCGGACACCCAGACGCCCCCGCTCGCCCTGCAAACCCTCACCGAACGGGCCCTTCGCCTCGCGGTGCCTGCCGCCCACGTGCTGGCCCGCGGCGACTTCGTCGACGTGGCCGACCTGCGCGGACAGCGCTGGATCGCAGGCTCCACCTCGGGCGAGGACCGGTTGATGGGCGTATGGCCAGGCCTGGACGAGCGGCCCGAAATCGCCCACACCGCACGTGACTGGCTGACCAAGCTCCACCTCGTCGCGGCCGGCTTCGGACTGACCACCGTGCCCGCCGCCCTCGCCCGGGCCGCACCACCGGGCGTACGCATCCTCCCCGTCCGCGGCGGACCCCAAGAACAGCGCCGACTGCTCCTGGCCCGTCTCCCCCACCCGCCCACAGAGTCCGTCACCCGCGTGGCAGCCGCCCTCCGCGCAGCAGCCCTCGACACCGACACACCCGCTCCCTCCTCGTCGCCGCCGTGACGACAGGACCGGCACCGAGACTTGGAGAGCCAGGTGAGTGAAGGTCTGCACGGCGGTGCCGGCTTGGCCACGATGTCGCGCCGGGTCGGATCGGCTCGGCCGGAGCGGAGAACACTGTCCATCGCTGCCGATCCGGTCGGCAAACACGCGACCTACCCGCTACACACCGCTGTGACCAGCAGGAAGAGGCCAGGCACAGCTTCTTTACTGGTCCGAGGAGAAGCGGACCGCGCCCGCAGGGATTCTCGCGTCGCACCAGATTCGGGCGCCGTCGGTGAGTTCGTTGTCGGGGCCGATGATGGCGCCGTCGCCGATGACGGTGCCGGTGAGGATGGAGCGTTCGCCTATGCGGGCGCGGGTGCCGATGAGGGAGTCGGTGATGACGGCGCCGGGTTCGATGACGGCGCCGGGGAGGATGGTCGTGCCTGAGACTCGGGCGCCTTCGGCGACGTATGCGCCCTCTCCGACCACCGTGCCGCCCGTGAGTTTCGCGTCCGGGGCGACCCTCGCTGTCGGCAGGATCAGGCGGTCGCCGCAGCGGCCGGGGATCGCGGGGGACGGGGCGCGGCCCAGGACCAGGTCCGCTGAGCCTCGTACGAACGCCGCGGGCGTGCCCAGGTCCAGCCAGTATGTTGAGTCCACCATGCCTTGGAGGTGGGCTCCCGCCGAGAGCAGGTCCGGGAACGTTTCGCGTTCTACCGAGACCGGGCGGCCCTGCGGGATCGTGTCGATCAGTGAGCGGCGGAAGACGTATGCCCCCGCGT
Organism: Streptomyces sp. NPDC050211; assembly: GCF_040656035.1. Lineage (NCBI taxonomy): Bacteria > Bacillati > Actinomycetota > Actinomycetes > Kitasatosporales > Streptomycetaceae > Streptomyces > Streptomyces sp. NPDC050211. The sequence goes on along the minus strand of NZ_JBFALC010000023.1, from coordinate 104,527 downwards.
TGATCTGGTCGGTGACGATCTCTTCCGGGGTTTGGGGCTTCTCCAGGAAGGCCAGGACCCGGCCCGTGTCGTCCGTGGGGACCAGGCCGTAGGCCCGGGGGTCCGTCACCTTCGTGAGGTGCAGGGAGACGTCCGCGCCCGTCGTGTCGTGGGTCTCCACCAGCGCCCTGATGTCCAGGCCCGTCAGGATGTCGCCGTTGAAGACCAGGACCGGGTCGTCGGGGGCGGAGTGCAGGCGGCTCGCCACGTTGCGGATCGCGCCACCCGTGCCGAGCGGTTCCTCCTCGGTGACGTACTCCAGATGAAGGCCGAGGGACGAGCCGTCACCGAAGTGCGGCTCGAAGACCTCGGCCAGGTAGGACGTCGCCAGCACTATGTGGTCGACGCCCGCCGCTCTCGCTCTCGCCAGCTGGTGCGTGAGGAAGGGCACGCCGGCCGCGCGGACCATGGGCTTGGGCGTGTGCACGGTGAGCGGACGCAGCCGGGTGCCCTTGCCGCCGACCAGGAGGATCGCTTCTGTCACCTGTCGTCTCTGCTTCCTGCCGAGGCCGGCCGATCTGTCGTTCGGCCGGCCAGTGTATGCAGACCTGTCCGGCACGCCTTCGCCGGCCGTGCGGCGTTCCGTCCCCTGTTCACAGACGTTTCATTCCTGCGCTTTGGTTCAGCCGTCCGGCGAAGCCCTGTGGTTCAGCTGCCCGGCTCTGCGGTTCACCGGCCCTGGTAGCGGGCCGCCGTGGCGCGGGCCGAGCCGAGCTTGCGGTAGAGCTGCCGTCCCGGGCATGCCGTGTCGAAGCCGTCCCGGTGGCCGGAGATCACGTTCAGTCGAACCTTCTTTCCCTTCCGGTAGAGATTCCCACCGCCCGACTTCAGATATGTCTTGCCGCGCGGATTCGCGCCGTACAGGCCGAGCTTCCAGGCCGTGAGCCGGGAGATCGCCTTCACCGCGTTCCCGGACGGCTTCTTGGACTCGAAGGTGCCGAGGACGGCGATCCCCATGCTGTTGGTGTTGAACCCGAGGGTGTGCGCGCCAAGCACGGGCTTCGCCACGCCCCCGGCCCGGCCCTCGTAGATGTTTCCGCACCTGTCGACGAGGAAGTTGTAGCCGACATCGCGCCAGCCCATGCTCTTGACGTGGTAGCGGTAGATACCGCGAATGACGGAGGGGGCCTGCTTGCACCAGTACCTGTTGCCGGTCCCGGTGTGGTGCACGAAGGCCACCTTCACCTTCTTCGTGTAGCCGACCTTCTTCTCCCGCAGCTTCTCGTTCGCGCCCCAGCCTCGCCGCGTGATGATGCGCGGACGTGGGCCGATGTAGGGCCTCGCCCGTTGCTGGCCCATCAGTTGCTGGCCCATCAGTTGCTGGTCGGCGTGGCGGTCGGTCTCCCGCACACCACCGCCCTCGCCTCCTGGATCCACTCCCGGATCCACCAGTTCCAGACGCATGTCCGGAGGCAGCGCCCCGCCCGGACGGTCCGCCGTGTCACCCCCCGTTGCCTCCGGCTCCGCGCTGACCCGTACCTCCACGCCGTCGGAATCCCCCACCCACAGCGGGGCCGTGGCCCCGTGGACGCGGCCCGAGGCTGCCTCGTCGGTGTCCGGGTCGGGGGCGTGCTCGTGGTTGTGCGTCTCGACGTCCTGCCAGTCGGACCAGGTGCCGGTGGCGGCGTCTCGGGTGCGGACCTGGACGCGGCCGTGGAGTTCGGTGTCCGGGTTGTCCCAGACGACGCCGACGAGGGAGAAGGGCCGTACGTCCCGGCGGGGCAGGCCCTGTTCGGCGGTGGGACCGACGGTGCGGTCGCCGTCGAGGGAGACGAGGGGCAGGGACTGGGTGCTGCCGGGGACGCCCGGCTCGGTGGCCCGGGCGACGGTCGTGGCCGCCTCCGCGCCGGGTGCCGGTCGCGCGGCCGCCGCGACTGCGGGCGGGGTCAGCGGGAGGGCGAGGGCGGCGGCGCAGGTGACGCCGATCGAGGAAGCAATGAGTCCACGCATGCTCCTGATGTTGGACATATGCATTCATATTTGTCCATTGGGGAATTGACGGACCGTTGGACGCCCTGGGCCGAACCGGTGGCGGCGGCGTGAACGGGCGTTGGCTGGGCACCCGCGTGCGCCATTACGCTTGCGCGGGTGAACGCCACCGATCGCACCCCTGCCGACCTGCTGCGTTCCGCGCTCGCCGCGGATCCCGGACGTCCCCTGGTCACCTTCTACGACGACGCCACCGGGGAACGCGTCGAATTGTCCGTGGCCACCTTCGCCAATTGGGTGGCCAAGACCGCGAATCTGCTGCAGGGCGAGCTGTCCGTGGAGCCCGGGGACCGGGTCGCCCTGCTGCTGCCCGTGCACTGGCAGACGGCGGTGTGGCTGCTGGCGTGTTCGTCGGTGGGCGCGATCGCGGACGCGGGCGGCGATCCGGCGCCGGCCGACGTGGTCGTCAGCGGGCCGGACTCGCTGGACGCGGCGCGGGCGTGTTCCGGAGCGCGGGTCGCACTGGCGCTGCGGCCGCTCGGCGGTCGCTTCCCGCTGCCGCCGGAGGGTTTTGTCGACTACGCCGTCGAGGTGCCGGGGCAGGGCGACCGGTTCGTGCCGTTCGCACCGGTCGACCCGGAGGAGCCCGCGTTGATCGTGGCCGGGCGGGAGTTCAGCGGGGCCGAGGTCGTCGAGCGGGCCCGGGACGAGGCGACGGGGCTGGGACTGACGGGGCCGACGTCGCGGATCCTGTCCGGGCTGCCGTACGACACCTGGGAGGGGCTCAACGCCGGGCTGTACGGGCCGCTGGCCACCGGCGGCTCCGTGGTGCTCTGCCGCCATCTGGGCGAGCTGGGCGAGGAAGCGCTGGCCAAGCGGATCGAGAGCGAGCGGGTCACGGCGACGGCGAGGTAGCGGGCCGCCACCGCAGGGGACAGGAACCGCCCACCCCAGGCCCCCTGTCCCCCATTCGGCCCAGCATCACCCACCCCCCGGCCCCCGCCCGGGTCATGGTCGTAACAGCAGCCGCACGACACGTTCGTACGCGTTCGTACGCCATGAGGGGTGGAACAGACGTGAGCGACACCGCAGTGGGGGCGTCGGCCACCGGGAGTGGGCTGATACGGCGGCGCCGGCGGCGCTGGATACGCGGTACCGCCCTCGGGCTCGGGGTGTTGACGCTGGCCGCCGGCGGGGGCGTATGGGCCGTCTATGTGAAGCTCGACGCGAACATCACGCCGGACGAGGCGGCCGCGGCCGAGCTCGCGCGGTACGAGAAGGAGCGGCCCACCGCCCTGGTGAAGGGCGCGATGAATCTGCTGCTCATCGGGTCCGACACCCGCGCCGGAGAGGGGAACCGGCGGTACGGGCAGGACTCCGGGACCGAGCGGTCCGACACGACCATCCTGCTGCATCTGTCCGCCGGGCGGCGCAGCGCCACCGCCGTCTCGCTCCCCCGCGATCTGATGGTCGACGTGCCCGCCTGTCTGCGGCGGGACGGCAGCCGGACCGAGCCGATGTTCGCGATGTTCAACCACGCCTTCCAGACCGGTGGTTCGGCCTGCACCATCCGAACCGTCGAGAAACTCACGGGTATTCGGATCAACCATCACATGGTCGTCGACTTCAATGGGTTCACGGAAATGGTCGACGCGGTCGACGGTGTGGAGATCTGTCTGAAGGAACCCATCCGCGACAAGGACGCCAAGCTGCGGCTGCCCGCCGGCAAGGTGACGCTCAACGGCGAGCAGGCGCTCGGGTACGTCCGCGCCCGCAAGACCCTCGGCGACGGCAGCGACACCGACCGCATGGACCGTCAACAGCGCTTTCTCGGCGCGCTGGTGAGCAAGGTGCGCAGCAATGACGTCCTGCTGAATCCGGTGAAGCTGTATCCCGTGCTGGACGCCGCGACGTCGTCGCTCACCACCGACCCGGGACTGGCAAGTCTGCGTAGTTTGTACGATCTCGCGCGCGGAGTACGCGACATCCCCACCGAACGTGTGCAATTCCTGACCGTTCCGCGGGAGTCGTATGTCTACAACGCCAATCGCGACCAGTTGGTGGAGCCCGAGGCGGAGAAACTGTTCGAGCGGCTGCGCACGGACGCGCCGGTCGCGGTCGCCGCGGAAGTTCCGCGGGATTCCACCGCAAAAGGCCGCGACGGCACGTACGACGATTACTCCTTGTATGGGCCGGACGACGGAAAGTCCGCCGCGCGGCGGCCCGATGAGCCCGTCGCCGCCGATTCGCCCGCGCCCACGTTCAGCGGGACCACCGCCGACGAGGACACCTGCGAATAAAGCGAACGCAAAGCAGGCCAACAGCTTTCAAAGAAATGGGCGGATTGCCCAGTTGTAGGGGCGTGGAATGGGTCACCGGCGTCGCTCCACGCCGATCCGTGCGGTTAGGGTGAGCGCTTCGGTGCGCTCGACCTGGGGTTTGCAGTCCCGGTCGGCGCACTGCTTGTACGAGACCCGAGCGCCGATGGGGGAGAAGGCGCCGCGCCCCGACGGAGGATTCGGACAACCGTGGACGCGCAAGGACGAGGGCGGCGGGACGACATCGATCCCGCGGACCAGTGGGTACTCAATCCGAACACTGGCGAATACGAACTGCGACTGACTCCTTCCGCACCGCAATCGACGGTCCCCCGTCCCCGCCGACCGGCCTCCGGCGCCGGAACTGGCCAGCCCCGAAGCCGTACGACGACCCCCGCTGTTCCGCCGCAGCGCAGGCGCCGTGGGGTGCCGCCCGAGGAGCCGCTGCCCGGTCGGCGCGGACGGCGGCCGGCGAAGCAGAAGAAGGCGAAGAAGGTCCTGCTGTGGACCGGTGGCACCATGGCGTTCGTGGTGCTGGCCGCCGCGGGTGCCGGATATCTCTACATCGAGCACCTCAACGACAACATCACCTCCGTCTCCGACGACGGCGCGAGCACCGGCGGCTTCAGCAAGGACAAGGCGATCAACATCCTGCTGATCGGCACCGACAAGCGCACCGGGGCGGGCAACGAGAGTTACGGCGACTCCGGCAGCGTCGGGCACGCCGACACCACGATCCTGCTGCACGTCTCCAAGGACCGGACGAACGCGACCGCGCTGAGCATCCCGCGTGACCTGATCGTCGACGTCCCGGACTGCCCGACGACGCAGGAGGACGGCACCCAGAAGACGATCCCGGGCACCGACGGCGTCCGCTTCAACACGAGCCTCGGCCAGGACGGCCGTACGCCCAGCTGCACTTCGCGGACCGTCACCGAGCTGACCGGGATCACGCCCGACAACTTCATGGTCGCCGACTTCAACGCGGTGAAGACGCTGACCTCCGCGGTCGGCGGCGTCGAGGTGTGTCTGGCCAAGGACATCGACGACCCGGACTCGAAGCTGCAGCTGTCGAAGGGCACGCACACGATCGAGGGCGAGGAGGCGCTCGCCTTCGTCCGCACCCGGCACTCGGTGGGCTTCGGCGGTGACCTGAGCCGGATCGGGCTGCAGCAGCAGTTCCTCAGCTCGCTGATGCGCAAGCTGAAGTCCAACGACACACTCACCAACCCGTCGAAGATGATCAAGCTGGCCGAGGCGGGCACCAAGGCGCTGACCGTCGACTCCCAGCTGAACAGCATCGGCAAGCTGAAGGACCTCGGTCTGGAGCTGGGCAAGCTCAACACCAAGAACCTGACCTTCACCACGGTGCCGGTGATCGACAACCCGGCCGAGAAGGTGAAGGCGACGGTCGTCGTCAACGACACGACGGCGCCCGAGGTCTTCGACATGATCAAGAACGATGTGTCGTTCACCGAGGTCAAGGCGCAGAAGAAGAAGGAAGCCGCCGCCGTCGCCGCCCGGTTGAAGGGCACCAAAGCCGATGCCTCCGAGGTGCGGGTGCGGATCCTCAACGGCGGCGCCGAGGCCGGCAGCGCGCAGGCGGAGCTGGAGTATCTGCAGAACGAGGCGGGCGTACTGAAGTCGGAGAACGCCGGGAACGCCGACGCCGACCTGGCGAAGACGACGCTCGAGTACGCCCCCGACCAGGCCGACCAGGCCCGCAGGCTCGCCGACATCATGGGGCTGTCCGGTTCCGCGCTGAAGCCGGGCGAGAGCGTGGAGAACGCCCAGGGCCTGCCCACGATGACCCTCACCCTCGGCAAGGACTTCAAGGGAGCCGGGGTGAAACTCAACTCCTCCTCGGGGTCGACGCCGGAGGGCGTGCAGAAATCCACGGCCGACAAGGTCGAATGCGCCAAATGAGGTGACCTGACGGGCCTGCTTTACGTCTCACAGGACGCAGAGCAGGCCCGTTTCACTGGCGCGAGGGTGGGAGACAGCGGATGACGCTCAGCGTTGAGCAGGAGGAGGGGACGCCACTCGGACACCGCCGGCGGCCCAAGCGCAAGCACCGGGTGCTGAGATGGTCCGCGACGACGCTGTCGGTTCTGATACTCGGGACGGCCGGCGCCGGATACCTCTACTACCAGCACCTGAACGACAACATCGTGAAGGGCGAGCGCGCCAGCGGCGACTCCAAGGTGGGCAAGGCCGCGCCGAACGCCGCCGGGCAGACCCCGCTGAACATCCTGCTGATCGGCTCCGACAGCCGTAACTCCGACGCGAACGTGGCGCTGGGCGGCAGCCGGGACAACCGCGGCAATCCGCCCCTCGGCGATGTGCAGATGCTCATCCACCTGTCCGCGGACCGCAAAAGCGCGGCCGTGGTGAGCATTCCCCGGGACACCCGGGTCGACATCCCCCAGTGCGAGGACCCCGACACCGGCAAGACGTTTCCGCCCACCAACACGATCATCAACGAGTCGCTGGCCCGTGGCGGAGCCGGCTGCACGCTGGCCACCTGGCAGAACCTCACCGGGGTCTACATCGACCACTGGATGACCATCGACTTCGCGGGCGTGGTGAGCATGGCGGACGCCATCGGCGGCGTCGAGGTGTGCGTGAAGCAGAACGTGTGGGACCGGCCGCTGCCGAATGTGCCCGGCGGCTCCGGTCTGAAGCTGACGGCCGGCCGCAAGAAGGTCGAGGGCAAGCAGGCGCTCCAGTGGCTGCGCACCCGGCACGCCTGGGGCAGCGACCCGCTGCGGGCGCGGGCCCAGCACATGTACCTGAACTCGATGCTCCGCACCCTCAAGCAGCAGAACGTCTTCAGCGACACCGGCCGGCTGATGGACCTGGCCGAGGCGGCCACGAAGTCCCTGAAGGTCTCCCAGGAGATCGGCACCGTCAAGCAGCTCTACGACCTGGGCACGCAGCTCAAGACGGTGCCCACCGACCGCATCACCATGACGACCCTGCCCACGGTCCCGGACACCCAGAACAGCGACCACCTGGTGCCGGACGGCGACGCCGCCGAGAAGATCTGGTCGATGCTCCGCGACGACGTGCCCTTCGACGACAAGGGCGCCAAGGCACAGGAGAAGAAGCCTGCGAGCAACGAGGAGACCGCCCCCGCCGTGGACAAGGCCGCGGTCGGCGTCCTGGTGCAGAACGCCACGCAGTCCGCCACCGCCGCCCCGGTCTCCGGTCGCGCCGGCGCGGTCGCCCAGGCCCTGGTGTCCAAGGGCTTCACCAAGGCCACGGCGGACACCTCGGCGACACTCTCCGAGGACCGGACGGTCGTGCGCTACCCGAGCGCCGAGTTGCGGGGCGACGCCCAGGCTGTCGCCAAGTCCCTGGGAATTCCCATGAGTTCGGTGAAGAAGTCGACCGACGTCTCCGGTGTCACGCTCGTCGTGGGCGGCGACTGGCGCACGGGCACCGCGTACCCGAAGCAGTCGGCGCCCAAGGCCGGGGATCTGCCGGGCAACTCCGACGAAATCAACGGCTCGGACACCAAGCAGTGCATGGACGTGTACGCGCCCTACCGCTGGTGATTCGAACGCGACGCGCTCTTCGTACGTACTGAAGGCTCAGGGGGGACTCGCACACCAGGACAGGGAACTCGCTTTCAGGGAAATGGGGTGGAATGACCGGTTGTAGGGTCGTGGAGTTTGTCACTGCACCGCTCGATGCCCAACTGGGCGGATAGTGTGAGCGATTCAGTGATCCCCGGCCACGAAATCTGTCCTGGGGGTCGAGCACTGTGTTGACCAACACCCGTGCGCTTTCCGGGGGGAGAGCGCCGCGTGGCCCTGACGGAGGTTTCGGACAACCGTGGACGCGCAAGGCCGTGGGCGGGGGGACGACATCGATCCCGCAGACCAGTGGGTACTCAATCCGAACACCGGTGAATACGAGCTGCGACTGAGCCCTTCCGCTCCGCAGTCGTCGGTTCCCCGGCCCCGCAGACCAGCGGCCGAGACAGGCACGGGTGCTCCCGGAAGCCGTACGTCCCCCAAGGCCCCCGGCCGCGACATCCCGCCGCAGCGGGGGCGCCGCGGGGTCCCGCCCGAGGAGCCGCTGCCCGGGCGGCGTGGGCGCCGGCCGGCGAAGCAGCAGCAGTCGAAGGCGAAGAAGGCCGTGCTGTGGACCGGCGGCACCATGGCGTTCGTCCTGGTCGCCGCCGCCGGTGCCGGATACCTCTACCTCAAGCACCTGGAAGGCAACGTCGCCACGACGGACGTCGGTGACGCGGGCGCCAGCAACTTCAGCAAGGACGAGGCCTTCAACATCCTCATCATCGGCACCGACAAGCGGACCGGTGAGGGCAACGAGAGCTACGGCGACTCCGGCAACGTCGGGCACGCCGACACCACGATCCTGCTGCACGTCTCCAAGGACCGCTCGAACGCGACCGCGCTGAGCATCCCCCGTGACCTGATCGTCGACATCCCGGACTGTCCGACGACGCAGGAGGACGGCACCGAGACGGTGATTCCGGGATCGCAAGGCGTCCGCTTCAACGCGAGCCTCGGCGAGAGCGGCCGGGACGCGGGCTGCACCATGCGCACCGTGAAGGCGGCCACCGGCATCCAGCCGAACCACTTCATGATGGCCGACTTCAACGCGGTGAAGACACTGACCACGGCCGTGGACGGCGTCGAGGTCTGTGTGGAGGACGCGGTCAACGACAAACAGTCGAAGCTGGTGCTGCCCGCCGGCGAGTCGAAGGTCGAGGGCGAGCAGGCTCTCGCCTTCCTCCGTACCCGCAAGAGCTTCGGCAACAGCGGCGACCTGGACCGGATCAAGGTGCAGCAGCAGTTCCTGGGCTCGCTGATGCGCAAGATGTCCTCCGGCAACACCCTCACCAACCCCGCCAAGCTGCTGAAGCTGGCCGAGGCCGCCACCAAGGCGCTGACCGTGGACGAGCCGATCGGCAACGTCAACACGCTCAAGGACATCGCCCTGGAGCTGAAGAAGGTGCCGACGAAGAACATCACCTTCACCACGGTCCCGGTGAAGGACAACCCCACCGAGGTGGTCAAGGCGACGGTCGTCGTCGACGAGACGAAGGCGCCCCAGGTCTTCGACATGATCACCAACGACATCTCGTTCACCGAGGTCAAGGCGCAGGAGAAGAAGGAGAAGGCCGAGGTCGCCGCCCGGCTGAAGGGCACCAAGGCCGACGCCTCCGAGGTGCGGGTGCGGATCCTCAACGGCGGGGCCGCCGCCGGCAGTGCGCAGGCGGAGCTGGCCTACCTGCAGACCGAGGCGGGCGTTACCAAGTCGGAAAACGCGGGCAACGCCGAGGCAACGCAGGCGAAAACCACCCTGGAGTACGCTCCCGACCAGGCGGACCAGGCGCGTCGGCTCGCCGAGATCATGGGCCTGTCCGGTTCGGCGATGAAGCCGGGCCAGAGCGTGGACAACGCCCAGGGTCTGCCGACGATGACACTGATCCTCGGCAAGGACTTCAAGGGCGCGGGCGTCAAGCTCAACTCCGCCTCGGCAGCGACGCCGGACGTGGACAAGTCCACCGCCGACAAGGTCCAGTGCGCCAGTTGAGGCCTTAGGGGCAACCTCAGGGGCCCGTCGTATGTCTTCCGGACAGACGGCGGGCCTCTGTGTGGCGCCGGTGGGCGCAGGCGCAAGGGGTGGGGAGGACGGGCGAGTTGACGCAGAACGGTGTGCGGGAGGCCGTACCGGTCGCCGAGGGGGCCGGCGAGCGGGACGACGCGGTGGGCCGCGGCCGGCACGGCACACGCCGGCCGGGGCAGGGACGGCGCGTGCTCCGCTGGTCGGCGATGACCCTGGCGGTCCTCATACTCGGCGTATCCGGCGCCGGATACCTCTACTACCGCCACCTGAACGGCAACATCAAGCAGGACGAGCTCAACCTGGGCGACAGCAAGGTCGCCGAGCCGACGCCGAACTCCGCGGGCCAGACCCCGCTGAACATCCTGCTCATCGGCTCCGACGCACGGGACACCGAGGAGAACCAGAAGCTCGGCGGCGCCCGGGAGACCTTCGGCGCGACCCCGCTGGCCGATGTGCAGATGCTGGTGCACCTGTCCGCCGACCGCACCAACATGTCGGTCGTCAGCATGCCGCGCGACACCCTCGTCCAGATCCCCAAGTGCACCGACCCTGACGACGGTGAGGTGTACGAGGCGAGCGACGGCCGGGTGATGACCAACCAGAGCCTCGGCCACGGCGGTCCCGGCTGCACGGTGGCCACCTGGCAGGAGCTCACCGGCATCCACATCGACCACTTCATGATGGTGGACTTCGCGGGCGTGGTGTCGATGGCGGACGCCATAGGCGGCGTCCCGGTCTGCGTGGACGCCAACATCTACTCCAAGGACAGCCAGGGCCACGGCTCAGGACTGAAGCTGGAGAAGGGCACACACCCGGTGCAGGGCGAGCAGGCCCTGCAGTGGCTGCGCACCCGCTACGGCTTCGAGGACGGCAGCGACCTCGCCCGCGCCAAGGCCCAGCACATGTACATGAACTCGATGGTCCGCGTGCTGCGGGAGAACGCCACCCTGAGCAACCCGAACAAGCTGCGCCGCCTCGCCGAGCGCGCCACCGCGGCCCTTACCGTCGACCCGGGCCTGGGCACCGTCAAGGCGCTCTACGACCTCAGCAACGAGCTGCGGAAGGTCGAGCCGAAGCGCATCACCATGACCACCATGCCGAACCGGTACGTGGGCGCCCGCGTGGAGCCCACGGAGGACGCCGAGCAGCTCTTCCGGCTGGTGCGCGAGGACATCGCGCTGGACGGCAAGGACGGGAAGAAGCCCGGGAAAGCCGCTGAGAAGGCGGCCGACGACCCCGCCGCCCCCGACTCCGAGATCGCGGTCCTGGTCCAGAACGGCACCGGGTCCGACACCCTCGCCCCGCAGAACGGACGCGCGAGCGACGTCGTCAACCTGCTTGTCGGCAAGGGCTTCGACGAGGCGATCGCCGACCCGGCCGGCGCCGGCAGCGAGGCCACGACACTCGTCCGCTACCCCAGCGCCGACCTGGAGGGCGACGCCCGCGCCGTCGCCAAGTCCCTGGGAATTCCGGCGAGTTCGGTCAAGCAGTCGACCGACGTCTCCGGTGTCACGCTCGTCGTGGGCGCGGACTGGCGCGAGGGTACGACCTACAAGGCGCCGAAGACCGACGACACCACCCCGGACTCGGCGGAGGCCCTCAACGGGGCGGACGACGAGGCGTGTATGCAGGTGAACCCGGCGTACACCTGGTGAAGAGCGCCGCTCAGCGCGCGTCGGCGTCCACGCGCACCGCGGGACGCCGGCTCGCGATCACCTTGCGGGCCAGCGACCGGGGGCTGGTCAGGAAGCCCCAGCCCCACGACATGTGCATGGTGGCGAGCGCGACGGGGATCTGCAGCCGTGCCTTCAGCGGCAGTCCCTTGCCCGCGGGGACGGAGCCGAGGACGATCGCCGCGAGATAGCCGCCGGGGACCACGAAGCCCCACGGCGTCACCAGCGCGCCCACGACCAGGCCCGCCGCGATGGCGCACACCGCGGTCGGCGGGGCGAGGTAGCGCAGGTTGATGGAGCCTTCGTGGTAGCGCGCGACGACGTGCCGCCAACGGCCGTAGTTCCGGTACTGCTTGGCGAGTTCGCGCATGCTCGGGCGCGGCCGGTACGACACCTTCAGCTCGGGCGAGAACCAGATCAGCCCGCCCGCCTCGCGGATCCGGAAGTTGAGCTCCCAGTCCTGGGCGCGGATGAACTCCTCGTTGTAGCCGCCCTGTTGCTCCAGCGCCTCGCGCCGGAAGACCCCGAGGTACACGGTCTCGGCCTGCTGCGCCTCACCGCCCGTGTGGAAGGCCGCGTTGCCCACGCCGATCTTCGACGTCATCGCGGCGGCGACCGCGTGCTCCCAGTCGTTCTCACCCTCGGCGTGCATGATGCCGCCGACGTTCTGCGCGCCGGTCTCCTCCAGGAGCCGTACGGCCGTGGCGATGTAGTTCGGCGAGAGCATGCCGTGCCCGTCGACGCGGACGACGATCGGATGGCGGGACGCCTTGATCGCGGCGTTCAGCGCGGCGGGCGTACGGCCGGTCGGGTTGGGGACGGTGTGCACACGAGGGTCCTCGGCGACCAGCGCGGCTGCGATCTCGTCCGTGCGGTCCGTGGACGGACCGAGGGCGATCACGACCTCCATCTCGCCGGCGTACTCCTGGGCGAGGATCGCTTGGACGGCTCCGCGCAGATGCCGCTCCTCGTTGAGGACGGGCATGATCACGGACACGGCGGGGAGCTGCACGTCGGGCTTGGCGTTCATAGGAGGCTCACGTTACCGCGAATGGGGGACAGCGATGCGCCCCGCCGGTGGCGGTGCCCCGGGCCACAGATCGTATGGGCCTACGGTGCTCACAAATCCCACACGCAGCCCACCGTACGGCCCTCGCGGAGGTGTCCTTCCTTGCCCACGCCGCCCACGCCGCCTCGGTCCAGAGCCCAGACGCCGCGCCGCCCCCAGCAGCCGACGTCCCGTGCGCCGCGGCCGCCCGTACGGCGGAACAAGCCGCGCTGGGCCATGCGGGTGGTGACCACGCTGTCCGTGGTGATCCTCGCCTCGGCCGGCATCGGGCACTCGGTGATCACCAGCCTCGACTCCGACATCGCCCGGGTCGACCCCTTCAAGGACATGAAGAACCGTCCGCAGGCCGGTGACGGCATGAATGTGCTGCTGGTCGGCACCGACAGCCGCGACAAGATCGGCGAGGCGGAGCGGCGCGAGTACCGGCTGGGCGGCGAGCCCTGCCACTGCACCGACACGATCATGATCGTGCACATCTCGGAGGACCGGGAGCGGGCGAGCGTGGTGAGCCTGCCGCGCGACTCGTACGCCGAGACTCCCCCGCATGTCGACCAGACCACCGGCAAGCGACACCATGGCCATCCCCTCAAGATCAACGCGGCGTACGCGGAGGGCGGGCCGCAGCTGACCGTGCGGACCGTGGAGCACATGACGCATGTGAAGATCGACCACTATCTGGAGGTCGACTTCACCAGCTTCATGAAGACCGTGGACGTCGTCGGCGGCGTGAAGATCTGCCTCGCCGAGCCCATGAAGGACACGTACACCGGACTCGACCTGCCGGCCGGCGCGCATCAGCTGAGGGGCGGTGAGGCGCTGCAGTTCGTCCGCTCCCGGCATGTCGACGGGGCCTCCGACCTCGGCCGGATGAAGCGGCAGCAGCAGTTCATGGCCGCGCTGATCGACCAGGCCACGTCGTCCGGGGTGCTGCTGAACCCGATCAAGTTCCGGGACGTGACGCGGGCGGTGCTCGGGTCCGTGCGGGCCGACAAGGGCTTCGGCACGGACGAGCTGCTGGACCTCGGGCGGGCGATGCGGAACTTCTCCCCCTCCTCGTCCGAGTTCACGACCGTGCCGATCGGCCAGATGGGATACGCCGTCAAGGACGTCGGTTCCACGCTGAAGTGGGACCCCGTCAAGGCGGACCGGATCTTCCGGGCCCTGCGCCAGGACAAGCCACTGGCCCTGCAGCGCCCGAAGAGCACGGCCGTCAGCGTCGAGGTGGCCCCGCAGCAGATCCGCGTCCAGGTGGAGAACGGCTCGCCCACCGCGGGGCTCGGCACGCGCGCGGACAAGCAGCTGGCGGCGACCGGGTTCCTGACCACCCGGCAACCGGTGACGGCGCGGGAAGCCGTGAAGCGGACGGTCGTCATCTTCGACCCCCACTGGGACCGCTCCGCGAAGACGCTGGCCGCCGCGCTGCCGGGGAGCGAGCTGCGGGCGGTCAAGGGGCAGGGCCCGATGCTGAAGGTGATCGTCGGGCCGGACTTCCGGGACGTGCGGAAGGTGCGGGCGGAGGATCCGGAGCAGACGGAGTCCGGGGTGGTACGGGGGGACGAGGTGAAGTGCGGCTGAGAGCCGGGCTCAGTCCTCGAAGTCCTCGGCCGCGCGCCGCTCCCGCGGCGCCATGGACGAGGGCCTGTCCGGTATGGCCGCGGTGTCGGATTGCGTGACGCTGGCCTGGTCTGTCATGGCCTCCACCTTATGCCGAGTCGACATGCGCGGACTTTGTGTCAGATTGGCAACAGCCGCGCCCTTATTTTCCGACGAACCTTGTAAGGGACACGGCCGTGCCCTGCACACTGGGGCCCATGAACGATTGGCCCGAGGCATGGTCCGACGACAACCGCGGCGGCCGGTACGGACGCGGCAGCGCGAGCGCACAGCCCGAGGGCGCGCGCGTGATGCGGCAGGTCCGCCGCGGCCCGGCGGCGGCACCGCCCGGGCAGAGCGCGTACGGCGGCGGGGTCCCGCAGCAGCAGTCGTACGTCAACGGCGGCTACGACGACCCGTACGACAACGGCTACAACACAGGCCAGGTCTACGGCACCCCCGGCGGCGGGGGGCCGGGCGGCCCTGACGACCCGTACGATCCGCGGCCCCGGCCGAACTGGGGCCGGCGCATCAAGTGGACGGCGATCACGCTGGTGACACTGCTGATCGTGGTGTCCATAGGCACGTACTTCTGGGCCGACTCGAAGCTCAACCGCGATGTCGACCTGTCGAAGGTGATCGACCGGCCCGAGGCGGGCGCGGGCACGAACTATCTGATCGTCGGCTCCGACAGCCGTGAGGGCTTGTCGGACGAGGAGAAGAAAAAGCTGCGCACCGGGTCCGCCGAGGGCAAGCGCACGGACTCGATGATGATCCTGCACACCGGCGACAACGGCCCGACGCTGATCTCCCTGCCGCGTGACTCGGACGTGGAGATCCCGACCTTCGTCGGCTCCGAGTCCGGCAAGACGTTCCAGGGCACGGGCCGGCACGTGAAGCTGAACGCGGCCTACGCGGAGGACGGTCCCGAACTGCTCGTACGGACCGTGGAGTTCAACACGGGCCTGCACATCGACCACTACGTCGAGATCGGCTTCGCGGGCTTCGCGAACATCGTGGACTCGGTGGGCGGCGTGGAGATCGAGATCCCCAAGGGCGGGATGAAGGACACCAAGTCCGGCGCGAACTTCGAGGCGGGCCCGCAGACCCTGAACGGCGAGCAGGCCCTGGCCTTCGTCCGCACCCGGTACGCGCTCGCGGGCAGCGACCTGGACCGTACGAAGAACCAGCAGAAGTTCCTCGCGGCCCTGGCCAACCAGACCGCGACGCCGAGCACGATCCTCAACCCCTTCAAGCTCTACCCGACGATGGGCGCGGGCCTCGACACCCTCGTCGTCGACAAGGACATGAGCCTGTTCGACCTGGCCGACATGTTCTGGGCGATGAAGGGCGTCACCGGCGGCGGTGAGGGCAAGTCCATGAACATGCCGATCTCCGGCTCCTCCGGCGGCAACCTCGTCTGGGACGAGGCCAAGGTCAAGACGCTGGTCAGCCAGCTGAAGAACGACGAGAAGGTCACCGTCTCGGGCAACTGACGGGCACGGCGAGCAGGGCCGGCAGCATCAAGGGCACCCCTCGGGGTGCCCTTGAGCGCGTTCGGGCAAGCGTCACATCGTGGCGCCGGCCATCGTGCGGCAGGTCTCGGCACAGCGGCGACACGCCTCCGCGCAGCGCATCATCTGGGCGTCGTCCGGCATGGACATACACGCCTCGGCGCACATGTCGCAGGCCTTGGCGCACATCGCGCACATCTCGGCCGACATCGGCGAGCGGCGCATCATCATGTCCGCGCACATACGGGTCGTCTCGGCGCAGTCCATGAGCGCGCGCATGATCTGCATCTGAGCCTGGCCGCCCATCTGCATGCAGGAGCTCATGGTCTCCTCGCACACGCTGTGGCACGTCATGCACGCCTCGACGCAGTCCTGCATCTGCTTGCTCATCGCGGTCATGGTGGTGGACTGCTGCTGCATGGTTCCTCCTCGGGGTGGGCGGGGTCCGGGTGGACCCGCGCAGGGTTGGCCCCCTCGCCCTTCCGTGGTACGCCCCTACCCGCCAGTCCGCCACGGGACGGACGTGAGCATTCCGCCAAGCGCGCCGATTACGGCTTCCTGCCCACGCCGCCGAAGTGGGTGACGTCGGCACTCTCGCCGTCCGCGGCGTCCGGGCGCCAGCGGGAGCAGGTGACGATGCCGGGCTCCAGGATCTCGACGTCCTCGAAGAACCGGACGAGTTCGGCGCGGCTGCGGAGCGTCATCGGTGCCGTCCCCTCCCCGTTCCAGTAGTCCACCGCCTTGGTCATCGCCTCGCCGTCGACCTCGGTGGTGGGGTGGGAGACGACCAGGTAGCTGCCGGAGGGTACGGCGTCCAGCAGCCGGCGCACGACGGAGACGGCCTCGTCGGTGCGCATCACGAAATTCAGGATGCCCAGCATGGTGATCGCGACGGGACGGCTGAAATCCAGCGTCTCGGCGGCGTCCCGCAGGATCGCCTCGGGGTCGTGCACATCGCCCTCGATGAAGACGGCGGCCCCCTCCGGCGTGCTGTTCAGCAGTGCGTGGGCGTGGGCGAAGACGAGCGGGTCGTTGTCCACACAGACGATCCGGCAGGACGGGTCCACCCGCTGGGCGATCTCATGGGTGTTGTCGGTGGTGGGCAGCCCGGTCCCGATGTCCAGGAACTGCCGGATGCCCGCCTCCGCGGCGAGAAACCGCACCGCACGCGCCAGAAACCGCCGGTCCGCGACGGCCGACCGGGGCAGCGCCGGCACGAGCGAAAGGATCCGGTCGCCGACCTCGGCGTCCACCGGGTAGTGGCCCATGCCGCCGAGCCAGTAGTTCCAGATCCGCGCCGAGTGCGACACATCGGTGCGGAATCGAGAGGAGCCAATCATGCGACCAAGTTAAGGCCGAAAACGCACCCATGGGGGCGCCTCCCGAGGTTTGGTGCGATTGGAGATGATCGCGTCATGAACGAGATCGTCCTGATGTCGGACCCGAGGGTCGCCGCCATACCCGTAGCGGAGTGCGGCGAACCCCTCGTCGACGTCCGCCGCGAAGGCTCCCTGCTGGTGGACACTCGCAAACAGGACCCGACCGACGCCTTCGCCCACCTGCGGGAAGGCGTCCTGCAACGGCTCATCGAGGCCCAGTCGCTGCTCCCGCAGGGCCTGCGCCTGCTCTTCGTAGAGGGCTACCGGCCGCCCTCCCTCCAGCGGACGTACTTCGAGGAGTACGCCGCCGAACTCCGCGCCGCCCACGCCGACTGGCCCGCCGACCGGATCCACTCGGCGGCAAGCCGCTACGTCTCCCCACCCGAGATCGCCCCTCACAGCGCCGGCGCCGCCGTCGACCTCACCCTGGCCGAACTCTCCGGCCGCGAACTGGACTTGGGCACCCGCCTGAACGCGAGTCCCGAGGACAGCGAGGGCGCCTGTTACACCGCCGCCGCCAACATCAGCGAGGAGGCCAGGGCGAACCGGGAGACGCTGGGTGCCGTGCTCACGGCCGCGGGGCTGGTGAACTACCCCACGGAGTGGTGGCATTGGTCCTTCGGGGACCGGTACTGGGCGTTGGCGAGCGGGGAGCCGGCAGCGCTCTACGGTCCTCGCTGACATACGACAGCCCCCGGCGTGCCGCTGCCGGGGGCTGTGCGCGTGGCGTTCAAGAGCCCTGTCAGGGAAGGTTCCTGGCCATCACGATGCGCTGGACCTGGTTCGTGCCCTCATAGATCTGCGTGATCTTCGCATCGCGCATCATCCGCTCCACCGGGTAGTCACGCGTGTAGCCATAGCCACCCAGCAGCTGGACCGCGTCCGTCGTGACCTCCATGGCCACGTCCGAGGCGAAGCACTTGGCCGCCGCGCCCTGGAAGGTGAGGTCGCGGTCGCCGCGCTCGGACTTGGCGGCGGCGGCGTACGTGAGCTGACGGGCGGCCTCGATCTTCATGGCCATGTCCGCCAGCATGAACTGGATGCCCTGGAACTCGGCGATCGCCTTGCCGAACTGCTTGCGCTCCTGGACGTAGCCCTTGGCGTAGTCGAGGGCGCCCTGGGCGATGCCGAGGGCCTGGGCGGCGATGGTGATGCGGGTGTGGTCGAGGGTCTTCATCGCCGTGGCGAAGCCGGTGCCCTCCTCGCCGATCATGCGGTCCGCGGGGATGCGAACGTTGTCCAGGTAGACCTCACGGGTCGGGGAGCCCTTGATGCCGAGCTTCTTCTCGGGGGCGCCGAAGGAGACGCCCTCGTCGGACTTCTCGACGACGAAGGCCGAGATGCCCTTGGAGCGCTTCGTCGGGTCGGTCACCGCCATGACCGTGTAGTACTCGGACACGCCCGCGTTGGTGATCCAGCGCTTCACGCCGTTCAGCACGTAGTGGTCGCCGTCGCGGACCGCCTTGGTCTTCATGCCGGCCGCGTCGGAGCCCGCGTCCGGCTCGGAGAGGCAGTACGAGAACATTCCGTCGCCCTTGGCGAGCGGCGTCATGTACTTCTTCTTCAGGTCCTCGGAGCCGGAGAGGATCACCGGAAGCGAGCCCAGCTTGTTCACCGCGGGGATGAGGGAGGAGGACGCGCAGACACGCGCCACCTCCTCGATCACGATCACCGTGGCGAGGGCGTCGGCGCCCGCGCCGCCGTACGACTCCGGTACGTGAACGGCGTGCAGGTCATTGGCGACCAGCGCCTCCAGCGCCTCCTGCGGGAAACGGGCCTCCTCGTCCACCGCTGCGGCGTACGGCGCGATCTTCGCCTCGGCCAGCGAGCGGATGGCGTCACGGAGCATGTCGTGCTCCTCGGACGGGCGGTACAGGTCGAAGTCAGCCGATCCGGCCAAGGTCTCTCACGCTCCAAAGCTGTGATGCTGGCGCTAATTACCGTTAAGTAACTCAAATTTTAGGGGCAGGCCCACGGCAGGGGTACGTGAGCTTGGCGACAGCGGGAAAGTTGCCCGTCAGACCCTCCGACTATGCTCGGCCCCGCACTGCCGACGAAGACTCCTGGAGCACCCCATGGCCCTCAAGATCACCGTGATCGGCACCGGCTATCTCGGCGCCACACATGCCGCGGCCATGGCGGAGCTCGGGTTCGAGGTGCTGGGCCTCGACGTGGTGCCCGAGAAGGTCGAGATGCTCCAGCGGGGCCAGGTCCCGATGTTCGAGCCGGGCCTCGAGGAGCTGCTGCGCAAGCATGTCGCGGGCATAGAAGGGTCCTCCGGCCGGCTGCGCTTCACGATGGACTGGGCCGAGGTGGCCGCGTTCGGCGACGTCCACTTCGTGTGTGTGAACACCCCGCAGCGCCATGGCGAGTACGCGGCCGACATGAGTCACGTCGACAGCGCCTTCGAGCTGCTCGCCCCGCATCTCACCGGGCCCGCCCTCGTCGTCGGCAAGTCCACCGTCCCCGTCGGCTCCGCCGAGCGCCTCGCCGCCTACCTCGCCACACACGCGCCGGCCGGCGCGGATGCCGAGCTGGCCTGGAACCCCGAGTTCCTGCGCGAGGGCTTCGCCGTCCAGGACACACTGCACCCCGACCGG
This sequence comes from Streptomyces sp. NPDC050211, assembly GCF_040656035.1. Taxonomy (NCBI): domain Bacteria; kingdom Bacillati; phylum Actinomycetota; class Actinomycetes; order Kitasatosporales; family Streptomycetaceae; genus Streptomyces; species Streptomyces sp. NPDC050211. The sequence goes on along the minus strand of NZ_JBFALC010000023.1, from coordinate 84,809 downwards.
CTCGTCGCCGGCGTACGCAGCGAGCGGGCGGAGAAGCTGCTGCGCGAGGTGTACGCCACGCCGATCGCCGAGGGCACGCCCTTCGTCGTCACCGACTTCCCGACCGCCGAGCTGGTGAAGACCTCCGCGAACTCCTTCCTGGCGACCAAGATCTCGTTCATCAACGCGATGGCCGAGGTGTGTGAGGCCGCGGGCGGCGACGTCGCCAAGCTCGCCGAGGCGATCGGGCACGACGACCGGATCGGCAAGAAGTTCCTGCGAGCCGGGATCGGGTTCGGCGGCGGCTGTCTGCCGAAGGACATCCGGGCCTTCATGGCACGCGCCGGTGAGCTGGGGGCCGACCAGGCGCTGACCTTCCTGCGGGAGATCGACTCCATCAACATGCGGCGCCGCGGCCAGATGGTCGAGATGACGCGGGAGGCGCTCGGCGGCGGCTCCTTCCTCGGCAAGCGGGTCGCCGTGCTCGGCGCCAGCTTCAAGCCCGACTCGGACGACGTCCGTGACTCGCCCGCGCTGAACGTCGCCGGGCAGATCCACCTCCAGGGCGGCCAGGTCACGGTGTACGACCCGAAGGGCATGGCGAACGCCCGCAGGCTCTTCCCGACGCTCGGCTATGCCGACTCCGCCGTCGAGGCCGTCCGGGGCGCCGATGTCGTACTCCATCTCACCGAGTGGCGCGAGTTCCGCGAGCTGGACCCGGCCGCGCTCGGCGAGGTCGCCACGGCCCGCGTCCTGCTCGACGGACGCAACGCCCTCGACCCGGAGCTGTGGCGGCGGGCCGGATGGTCGTACCGCGCGATGGGGCGTCCGACCGCCTGATCAAGGCGCCTCCGAGGGTGGACGCCGGTCCGGCCGAGGCTCAGTCGGCCGGAGCGGCGTCCACCCCCATTCTCCACACCTCGGCCACGCCTCGCCTTGCGGTCCCGGCATGTTCTCTGGGCCAGGGCGATGCGCGGCGTGCTACTTCGCGCGATACCGCCGCATCTTCACACGCGCCCCGCACACCTGCATCGAGCACCAGCGACGACGGCCGCCCGGGCTGCGGTCGTAGTACGCCCAATGACATTCGGGCAGTTCACAGGCCTTGAGGCGCAGCCAGGTGCCTTCCGTCAGCGCCTGGGCCACGGCCGCCGCGACACGGGAGAGCAGCGGGCCGTCGTCGGCGGGTGCGAGGGTCGCGGAGCCGTCGTGCTCGTCCACGGCGACGTACAGCGGCGCACGCGCCAGCAGCTCGCCCAGCGGTGTCACCTCGCGGTGCGGCGGGTGCCCGGCGTGTGCGAGGCAGGCGGCACGCAGGGACTCGCGCAGCTCTCGTACGTCCGTCAGGTCCCGTTCCGTGATGCCGAACCGGTCCCGCACCTCGGCGGTCTCCAGGCCGTCGATGCCCGATTCCAGGTCGACGGTGTTGACCAGGGCCTCCACGAGGGCGAGCCCGCCGGGTGCGGCCGTTCTGTCATTCATGGTTGCGACGTTACCCCCTATGGGGGAGCATGGAGTAACTGCGTTACCGGTAGAGCGGCATATACGGGTAACTCCCGAACTCCCGTCAGGAGGAAGTCATGGCTCTCGCCAAACTGGGCGTCGTCGTTCTGGACTGTCCCGACCCGCGCGCACTGGCCGGTTTCTACGCCGAGGTGCTGGGCGGCACCGTGGAGGGCGACGGTGACTGGGTGGACCTGGCCGTGCCCGGCGGCCAGTCGCTCTCCTTCCAGGCCGCCCACGGATACGTACCGCCGAAGTGGCCCTCACCCGACCACTCGCAGCAGTTCCACCTGGACCTGACCGTCGCCGACCTGGACGCCGCCGAGCAGGGGGTGCTGGCGCTCGGCGCGCAGCCGCTGGACGTCGAGGACCGTTCGCGGGGCTGGCGTGTGTACGCGGATCCGGCGGGGCACCCGTTCTGTCTGTGCGCCTGCTGAACCGAGGAGGAGTACGTCATGGCACCTGTGGCCCGCATCCGTAACGTCGTCCTCGACTGCCCCGATCCCGTCGCACTGGCCCGCTTCTACGCCGCGATCGCGGGCGGCACCCCGCAGGAGGAGGACCCGGAGTGGGTCGTACTCCAGGTGCCCGGCGGTCCCCGGATGGCCTTCCAGCCCTCGCCCGGCTACACGCCGCCGGAGTGGCCGCGGGCGGACCGGAACGGGCAGCAGTTCCATCTGGACTTCGACGCGGGCCCGAGCTGGGCGGACGTCGACGCGGCGCAGGAGAAGGTGCTGGCGCTGGGCGCACGCCCGCTCGACCTGGACGACCAGGGCGGCAAGAAGGACTTCCGGGTGTTCGCCGACCCGGCGGGGCATCCGTTCTGCCTGTGCATGATCCCGGAGGGGTGATCACCCGTCCAGTTCGGCGATCTTCGCTGTCGACGGCTCGCGGCGCTGCTGTGCGGCACGGGCCGTGAAGTCGGCGCCGCGGAGCACTCGCTGAACGTTTCCCCAGGTCAGCAGGGTGATATCGGCCTCGGTCCAGCCTCGGTGGAGCAGCTCGGCGATGAGGCGTGGGTAGCAGGAGGCGTCGGCGAGTTCGCGTGGGTGGGCGGTGCCGACGTCGTAGGTGCCGGAGAGGCCGACGCAGTCGGGGCCCGCGAGCGCGCGCACATGGTCGAGGTGGTCGGCGACGTCGCGGACGGCCGGACCGGTCTGCTTGGCGGTCAGCGGCACCATGCACAGCCCCTTGGCCTCGCCCAGCCCGGCGAGCAGGTCGTCGGGGAGGTTGTCCGGGTGCGGGCGCAGGGCGTGGGCGGCCGAACGGGTGCACAGAACCGGGGACTTGGAGACCACGAGGGCCCGGCGGACGGTCTCCTCGGAGGCGCCGGAGAGGTCGGCGAGGACGCCGAGCCGGTTCATCTCCCGCAGGACCTCCTCGCCGAACCGGGTCAGCCCGGCCTCGCTCGCCCAGGACACCCCGGACAGCGTGAGGACACGCAGGCCGAGGGCGCACAGCGAGCGCAGGATGCCCAGCGAGTCACCGATCGCGGCGGCTCCGGCGGGCCCGAGCAGCACGGCGACGCGTCCGCATCGGAGGACGTCGGTGGCCTGCCCGGCGGTACAGGCGAGCCGCAGTCCCTCGGGATGCGTACGGACCACCGTCCGCACCAGATCCAGCTGCTCCAGCGTCGCGCCGACCGCCCGGTCGCCATCCATCCCCTCCGGCAGATGCAGCGACCAGAACAACGCCCCCACATGCCCCTCCCGCAGCCGCGGCACGTCCGTGTCGACAGCGGCCTCACCGGTCTCCAGGTCGTAGGAGGACAGATGCCGCAGCGCCCACGGCAGCCCGCTGTACCCGTCGGCGACAGGATGCGCGGCGAGGATGGCATGGGCGCGCTCCAGGGGATCGGCGCCCGGGTCTGAGACGCCCAGGAAGGGCTCGGACCCCTCGGAGCCCACCGGCTCCTCGCCCTCGCCCGCGAACGGCTCGTCCGACCCGTCGACGTCGGCCGTCGTGTGCACTTCGTCCTGGAGGTCTGCCATGGCGGTCTCCGTACGTCGTGATCGTCCCGGGAGGTACGGTCACCGTCGCACGGCGTCCAGGGGGCTTCCTGGTGGACGGGGCGTTCGGGGGTACGGAGGCCGATCAGCCGTCCAGTTCCCCGATGGTCGCGTTGGACGGCCCCCGCGTCGCCTGAAGGTGACGGGACACGTCCTCTGCGGCGCCGAGGACTCGTACCGCGTTCTGCCAGGTCAGCTTGGCGAGGTCGGGGCGGGACCAGCCGCGGTCGAGGAGTTCCGCGATCAGGTTGGGGTAGCCGGAGACGTCGTTGAGGCCGTCGGGGGTGAAGGCCGTGCCGTCGTAGTCGCCGCCGATGCCGAGGTGGTCGATGCCGGCGACCTCGCGCATGTGGTCGAGGTGGTCGGCGACCGTGGACGCGGTGGCGATGGGACGCGGGTGCCGCTCCTCGAAGGCGCGGTGGACCTTCATCGCCTCGGGCGTGGTGTCGAGGTGGTGGAAGCCGTGCGCGCGCATGTTCTCGTCGGCGGCGGCCGTCCAGTCCACGGCCGCCTGGAGCACGAACTTCGGCACGAAGGTGACCATCGCCATGCCGCCGTTGCCCGACAGGCGTTCCAGGACGTCGTCCGGGATGTTGCGCGGGTGGTCGCAGACGGCCCGCGCGGACGAGTGGGAGAAGATGACCGGCGCCAGGGTCGCGTCCATCGCGTCCCGCATGGTCGTCGCCGCCACGTGCGAGAGGTCGACGAGCATGCCCTCGCGGTTCATCTCCCGCACCACCGCACGGCCGAAGGCGGACAGCCCGCCGACACCGGGCTCGTCCGTCGCCGAGTCCGCCCAGTCCACGTTGTCGTTGTGGGTGAGGGTCATGTAGCGCACGCCGAGCGCGGACAACGCCCGTAGCGTGGCAAGGGAGTTGGCGATGGAGTGGCCGCCTTCGGCGCCCATCAGCGATGCGATACGGCCCTCCGCGCGCGCCGCCTCCATGTCGGCGGCCGTCGTCGCGGGCCTCAGGTCCTTCGGGTAGCGGGCCAGCAACTGCCGTACGCAGTCGATCTGTTCCAGCGTCGCCGCGACCGGTTCGGGCTGGTCCGCGCGGACGTAGACCGACCAGTACTGCGCACCGACGCCGCCCTCGCGCAGGCGCGGGATGTCGGTGTGCAGATGGGCGCTCTGGGACGTGGCGATGTCGCGGGCGTCGAGGTCGTAACGGACCTGTTCGCGCAGTGCCCAGGGCAGGTCGTTGTGCCCGTCGACGACGGGGAACTCGCGCAGGAGTTCCCGGGCTGCGTCCAGAGAGCTCACGGCCGTCACTTCCCGAAACCGAAGCCGTTCGTGCCCTCGACCTTGCCGCGCAGGCGCCTGCCCTTCTCGGTGGCCTGGTCGTTCAGCTCCTGCTGGAACTCCCGCATCTTGCCGAGGAGTTCCTCGTCGTGGGCGGCGAGGATACGGGCCGCGAGGAGACCGGCGTTGCGCGCACCGGCGACGGAGACCGTCGCGACCGGGACACCGGCCGGCATCTGCACGATGGACAGCAGCGAGTCCATGCCGTCCAGGTACTTCAGCGGCACCGGGACGCCGATGACCGGGAGGGGGGTGACGGAGGCGAGCATGCCGGGCAGATGAGCGGCGCCACCCGCCCCCGCGATGATCACCTTCAACCCGCGCTCGGCGGCCTGCTCCCCGTACGCGACCATCTCGCGCGGCATCCGGTGCGCGGAGACGACATCGACCTCGTACTCGATCTCGAACTCGTCGAGGGCCTGTGCGGCGGCCTCCATGACGGGCCAGTCGGAGTCCGACCCCATGACGATGCCAACTACAGGGCTCATTCTGTGATCGTGCCTCTCAGATAACCGGCAGCGTGACGGGCGCGCTCCAGCACGTCGTCCAGGTCGTCGCCGTAAGTGTTGACGTGGCCCACCTTGCGGCCGGGCTTCACGTCCTTGCCATACATATGGATCTTGAGCTGGGGGTCACGGGCCATGCAGTGCAGGTACGCGGGGTACATGTCGGGGTAGTCGCCGCCGAGGACGTTGACCATGACCGTCCACTTGGCGCGCGGACGCGGGTCGCCGAGCGGAAGGTCGAGAACGGCCCGTACGTGATTGGCGAACTGCGAAGTGATCGCGCCGTCCTGGCTCCAGTGACCGGAGTTGTGGGGGCGCATCGCCAGTTCGTTGACGAGTATGCGGCCGTCGCGGGTCTGGAACAGCTCGACGGCGAGATGGCCGACGACGTCCAGTTCCTTGGCGATGCTCAGGGCCATCTCCTCGGCGCGCAGGGCGAGCACCGGGTCGAGGTCGGGGGCGGGCGCGATGACCGTGTCGCAGACGCCGTCGACCTGACGGGACTCCACGACGGGGTACGCGACGGCCTGCCCGTGCGGCGACCGTACGACGTTGGCGGCCAGCTCCCGTACGAAGTCGACCTTCTCCTCGGCGAGCACGGGAACGCCGGCGCGGAAGGGTTCCGCGGCCTCCTCGACGGTCCGTACGACCCACACGCCCTTGCCGTCGTAGCCACCGCGGACGGTCTTGAGGACGACGGGAAAGCCGTCCCCCTCCGCCGCGAACGCGGCCACGTCCTGCGGATCGCCGACGATGCGGTGCCGCGGACAGGGCACGCCGATCGCATCCAAGTGCGCACGCATCACGCCCTTGTCCTGGGCGTGCTGGAGCGCGTCGGGGCCGGGGCGGACGGGGATGCCGTCCGCTTCGAGGGCCCGCAGATGCTCCGTCGGGACGTGCTCGTGATCGAAGGTGATCACGTCACAGCCGCGTGCGAAGGCGCGCAGCGTGTCCAGGTCGCGATAGTCGCCGATGACGACATCGCTGACGACCTGCGCCGCGGAATCCTGAGGGGTGTCACTGAGGAGCTTGAACCTGATGCCGAGCGGGATGCCTGCCTCGTGTGTCATACGAGCGAGCTGGCCCCCGCCGACCATGCCGACTACCGGGAACGTCACGACCCCAGGGTATCGGTCACGCCACCGCGGCCGGATTCCGCGCCTTTCCCAAGGCTTTCCGCTGCCTTTCCCATGCGTGTATGCGGCCGCACAAGCGTTTGGGGAGGCGGCTGGTTAGCATGGCTGAGTTGAAGTAATCCGACCGATGGGGGCCTGCACGACCATGGGACATGGTTCCTCGGGGCTTCATTCGGCCCCCCAAGCGCTACGACAGCGCATCGACCTGCTGGTACGTGAGATCGCCAAGTTCGGTGCGGTGGGCGGCGCGGGGCTCCTGGTCAACCTCCTCGTGTTCAACCTGGTACGGCATGTCACCGACCTCCAGGTGGTGCGGGCGAGCGTCATCGCGACGGTGGTGGCCATCGTCTTCAACTACGTCGGGTTCCGCTACTTCACGTACCGCGACCGCGACAAGAGCGGCCGCACGAAGGAACTGACCCTCTTCCTGCTGTTCAGCGCGGTCGGCCTGGTGATCGAGAACGGCGTCCTCTACGCCGCCACCTACGGCTTCGACTGGGACAGCCCCCTCCAGTCCAACATCTTCAAGTTCCTCGGCATCGGCATAGCCACCCTCTTCCGCTTCTGGTCCTACCGCACCTGGGTCTTCAAGACCCTCCCGGCAAGGGAGGCGGTCTCCGACGCGGAATCCTTCCTGACGGAACAGCGCACTGTCTCGACGGCTGAGGAACGCCCAGCACCAGCGGGTGCAGGCCGCCACACCACGTGAGCCCAAGCTGCGGGCATGCGTGCCGCCTGGGGCGGCACGGGTGGGCGCAGGCGGCACCCCGCAAGCGCCGGGCCGCGCGACCCACCCCCGCCCAGCGCAAACCCCGGGCGCCCAGGGAACCCGGCTACCGAACCGTCGGCTCCGAATCCCCCGTCGGCTTCTCCGTAGCCGTACGAGACAGAAACAACCCGAACACCGGCGGCGCAGCCTGCAGCATCTCCAGCCGCCCCCCATCCGCCTCCGCCAGATCCCGCGCGACAGCCAGCCCGATCCCGGTCGAGTTCCGCCCGCTGATCGCCCGCTCAAAGATCCGCGCCCCGAGATCGGCAGGCACGCCCGGCCCCTCGTCCGTCACCTCGACGACAGCCTGGTTCCCGGTCACCCGCGTCCGCAGCGCGACCGTACCGCCCCCATGCATCAGCGAGTTCTCGATCAACGCGGCCAGCACCTGCGCCACCGCCCCCGGCGTACCCACCGCATGCAGATGCCGCTTGCCCGAGCTGACGATCGCCCGCCCCGCACTCCGGTACGCGGGCCGCCACTCCGCGAGCTGCTGCTGAATGACCTCGTCGAGATCGAAGGTGACGGCGGAGCCGGTACGCGGGTCACGGGAATTCGTCAGCAGCCGCTCGACGACATCCGTCAGCCGCTCCACCTGGGCAATCGCGATCGTCGCCTCCTCCTTCACCGTGTCCGGATCGTCGGTGAGGGTGATCTCCTCCAGCCGCATGGACAGCGCGGTGAGCGGCGTACGGAGCTGATGCGAGGCATCGGCGGCCAGTCGCCGTTCCGCGGTCAGCATGCGGGCGATCCGCTCGGCGGAACCGTCCAGCACGTCGGCGACGCGGTCCAGCTCCGGAACGCCGTACCGCTTGTGCCGAGGCCGCGGATCCCCGGAGCCGAGCCGTTCGGCGGTCTCGACGAGGTCGGTCAGCGGTGAAGCGAGCCGATTGGCCTGCCGTACGGCGAGCAGCACCGCGGCGATCACCGCCAGCAAGGCCACGGCCGCGATGATCAGCAGTGTCCGCCAGACCTCACGGGTCACCACGGAACGGGGTTCCTGGACGACGACCGTCTCCCCCTGCTCGCCCTTGCGCGTGGCGCTGATGGGGTCGCCGGACGGCTTCTTGCCGATCTCGATGGGCTTCTCACCCGGGATCCGGACCTGCGCGTAGCGCTCCGCCGGCACCTGTTCGCGCAGCACGTCAGCCGTGACGGCCCCCGTGGCCATCAGCCGGCTGTCCACGATGCTGGCCAGCCGGACCGCCTCGGAGTCCACGCGCTCCTGCGCGGTGCTGCTGATCGTCCGGGTCTCGACGATCACGAGGGAGAGGCCGAAGACGGCGATCACGACGAGCACCACGGCGAGCGTGGACTGGATCAGTCGACGGCGCATGAACCCGTACTAGTCATTGCTCAGCACTTCTCGGCTCGGCACTTCTTGAACTCAGCTCTTCTCGAAGCGGAAGCCCACACCGCGCACGGTGGCGATGTACCGCGGGTTCGCCGCGTCGTCGCCGAGCTTCTTGCGCAGCCAGGAGATGTGCATGTCGAGGGTCTTGGTCGACGACCACCAGGTGGTGTCCCAGACCTCGCGCATCAGCTGGTCGCGGGTGACGACCCGCCCGGCGTCCCGCACGAGGACCCGCAGCAGGTCGAACTCCTTTGCCGTGAGCTGGAGTTCCTCCTCGCCCATCCACGCACGGTGCGACTCGACGTCGATGCGCACGCCGTGCGTGGCGGGCGGCTGCTGCGGCTCGGCGGCGCCGCGCCGGAGCAGGGCCCGGACCCGGGCGAGCAGTTCGGCGAGCCGGAACGGCTTGGTGACGTAGTCGTCGGCGCCCGCGTCGAGACCGACGACGGTGTCCACCTCGTCGGCGCGCGCGGTCAGGATGAGGATCGGGACGGTGTGGCCTTCGGCGCGCAGCCGGCGGGCCACCTCCAGGCCGTCCATGCCGGGCAGGCCCAGGTCCAGGACGCACAGATCGATGCCGCCCTGGATACCGGCGTCGAGCGCGGTGGGGCCGTCCTCGCGCACCTCGACCTCGTAGCCTTCCCGGCGCAGGGCGCGGGCCAGCGGCTCCGAGATGGACGCGTCGTCCTCGGCGAGCAGTACACGGGTCATGAGGTGATGGTAGTCCGCGGATGACAAGAGCCGGGGTGTGATCGGCAGCCCGGATTCTTACCGTCCCATGGACCGATCCTTACCTTGTCCCGGCATCGGTACGAACCTATGGCCGTAGGGTGCGATCCTGGTAATGACCTTCGAAAGCGCGCTTACGGTTCCACCGACACCTGTGATCCGCGCCTCAAGTCCTTCCATATCCGTCGGTGTCCTGCCTTATGGTGAATGAACGCCTGTAGCACCACGGGGACCTTTGGCAAGCATCTGACGCTGAAGGTCTCTTTTGTGTGTGCCCCACCTACTCCAGGCGCGTCCCGACCAGCAAGGATCGACCATGGCGTCCAGCCTGACGAAGGACTCGGCCACCCCGGGCACACCCGGTTCCGAGAAGACCTTCTTCGGCCACCCCCGCGGACTGGCCACTCTCTTCATGACCGAGATGTGGGAGCGGTTCTCCTACTACGGGATGAAGGCACTGCTCACCGTCTACCTGCTGTCCGGCGGCCCCGACGCCGGCAAGGGCAGCATGGGCGGCGGCCTCGCCATGGACGTGGCCACCACGACGGTGATCGTCTCCGTCTACTCGGCGATGGTCTACCTCCTCGCCATGCCCGGCGGCTGGCTCGGCGACCGCGTCTGGGGTCCGCGCAAGACGGTGGCCATCGCGGCCGTCACCATCATGTCCGGCCACCTCGTGCTGGCGCTGCCCGGCGGCCAGGCACCGTTCTTCGCGGGCCTCGCCCTGGTGGCGGCCGGTTCCGGTCTGCTCAAGGCCAACATCTCCACGATGGTGGGCCATCTGTACGACGGCCCCGAGGACCCGCGCCGCGACGGCGGCTTCACGATCTTCTACATGGGCATCAACGCCGGTGCCTTCTTCGCCCCGCTGGCCATCGGCACCGTCGGCCAGGAGGTCAACTGGCACCTCGGCTTCGGCATGGCCGCGGTCGGCATGGCGATCGGTCTGGCCGCGTTCCTGCTCGGCACGCGCAATCTGAGCCCGCAGAGCAGCGTCGTCCCGAAGCCGCTGGCGGCCGAGGAGCGCGCGGCCTGGCTGCGCAAGGGCCTGATCTGGGTGATCGTCGCGGCCGTGTTCTACGGCGCGGTCGGCTTCACGGGTCACTTCACCCTGAACTGGGCGATGATCCCGCTCACGATCATCGGTCTCATCGTCCCGGCGGGTGTGCTGCTGCGTATCAAGCGGGACAAGGACCTGTCGACGAACGAGCAGTCGAAGATGACCGCCTACATCTGGTTCTTCGTCGCCGCCGCCGTGTTCTGGATGATCTACGACCAGGGCGCGTCCACCGTCCAGGCGTTCGGTGAGGGCAAGGCGTCCGGCTCGATGCTGGGCTTCGACTTCCCGTCCTCCTGGTACCAGTCGCTGAACCCGCTGTTCATCATGGCGCTGGCCCCGGTCTTCGCCTTCGTCTGGGTGTGGCTGAACCGCCAGGGCAAGGAGCCCAGCACCATCGTGAAGTTCGCGATGGGCCTGGTCCTGATCGGCGTCTCGTTCTTCTTCTTCCTGATCCCGCTCGGCATGGCGGCGAACGGCACCGCGGTCAGCCCGATGTGGCTCGTGGGCATCTACTTCATCCAGACCGTCGGCGAGCTGTGCCTGTCCCCGGTCGGCCTGTCACTGACGACGAAGATGGCCCCGGCCAAGTACGCCAGCCAGATGATGGGCGTCTGGTTCCTCGCGGTCACCGCGGGCGACTCCATCACCAGCCTCCTCTCCAACCCGGCCATCGCCGGCGTAGACCTGAGCGGCAAGGGCGCCGTCTTCGGAGAGGCAGCCCTGGCGGCCCTCGCCGGATTCGCGGTGTGGATGTACCGCCGCAAGGTCAAGACCCTGATGGGCGACGTGCACTGACGTCTGCCGACGAACACAGAAGGGCCGCCGCACCGGGTCGGGTGCGGCGGCCTTCGCCGTAATGCACCCTGCGTCCCGCGGATCCACGCCGAACTGCGGCGCAGCGCTCGCTGGCGCGGGCGGACAACAAGGCCCGGTCGGCCCCGGACCTGATCGGCCGCGGCTTCCACGCCGATGCTCCCGGCACCAAGCCTGCGGACGCACCGGATCCTGCTTCGCCTCTGGCCCGACCGGGCCACCGCCCGCGCCGAGGTCCCCAAAGCCGGGGCAGCCGCCCGGACCGTAACGTACGGATCAGCACGGCAACCGCACCAGGAACACCGTCTCCGCGTGTGGCCGGCTCGCCACGGAGACATCTCCTCCGTGTGCCCGCACCAGCTGTCTGACGATGGACAGCCCCAGCCCGCTGCCTCCGGTCCGCCTGCTGCGGGACTGTTCGGCCCGCCAGAAGCGGTCGAACACCCGGGGCAGGTCCTCTTCGCGGATGCCGCTGCCGGTGTCCTTCACCTCGATGACGACGGCGCCTGCCACGCGGCGGGCGCTGAGGGTGACGCGGCCGTCCGGCGGGGTGTGGCGTATCGCGTTGGACAGAAGGTTGCCCAGGACCTGGCGCAGGCGGACCGGGTCGGCGTGGATCGAGAGGCTGTCCGGGGCTTGGACGACGGTCTCGACGCCGCCGGCGTGTGCGGTCGCCTGGTGGGCGCTCATGGTCTGCTCGAGCAGCTCGCGCAGGTCCAGCTCCTGGGGGCGCAGGTGCAGGGTGCCGGCGTCGGCGGCGGCGAGTACCTGGAGGTCGTCCACGATGTGCTGGAGGAGGCCCGCCTCCTCCTGGAGCGAGGTGAGGAGCGCCGCGTCGGGCTCGGCCAGGCCGTCCTGTGCCGCGTCCAGCCAGCCGCGGATATTGGTGAGGGGCGTGCGCAGTTCGTGGGCGATGTCGCTGACCATGACCCGGCGCTGCTCGTCGGTGCGTTCGCGGCGTTCCGACAGGTCGTTGAGGGCGGCGGCCAGACGGCCGGTCTCATCCTTGGTGGTGACGGGGATACGGAGGTGCCGGCCCCCTGGGGCGCGGGCCGCGTTGGTCAGCGCGCGCAGCGGGCGTACCAGCCTGATCGCGATGACGGCGGTCACGGTGATGGTCACCGCCAGGACCAGACCGGTGGTGGCCAGGACCCGGAGGGTGCCGGCCGGTGACAGGTCCAGGACGGCGGTCGCCGTGCGGGGCGGGCTGGTGACGAACAGCAGGGCCGCCGGTGCGACGTGCGCCGCCAACTGCTCCCGCCGGCCTTCCTCTATACAGTCGTCCGCAGCGGCGGAACCCTGCGCGGACTCGTCGCCTTCCACCCGGAAGTCCACCGTGAGGGTCAGCGGTTCTGGCAGGCGTACGTGGTTGCGCTCGGCGCAGCCGCGGACGAGTCCGGCGAGTTCGGCGAGGGCCTCGGCCTCGGTCGGGGTGGGGTCGAGCATGAGCTTGGTCGCGCAGGCCGGGATGAAGTCCTCCGAGGCCCTGAGCGTGCGGAGGGCGGGTCGGCCACTGAGCTCCTCGACGATGTGCGCGCGTACCCCCGTCTTGCTGTAGAGGCAGCTGACCTCGTCGCGGGCGATCTGCCGCAGCTTCGCCCGCTCCTCGGCGGGCAGGCGGTAGGGGCCGACGGCGCGTGGGTCGATGCGGGAGGTCTGCTCCGCCTGGCCGACACCCTGATCCGTGGACGGAGCGACGTGCAGGGGATCGATCACGGCGCTCTCGTTGAGGGGCAACTGCTCCGCGGCCGACCGATGCGACGTGGTGATGACCTGGCGTGCCCGCGTGGTCAGGATGATGGTGCGTCCCGTCGACCGGGAGAGATCAAGGACGGTGCGCTCGACACCGTTCCAGTTCCGGTGCGTCGCGGCGAAGCCCTCCAGCGTGTCCTGGATGGTGGCGTCGTCCGCGAGGGCCTGGCCCCGCTCCTGCTCGATGGCGACGGTGGTGCCGCGTACCGTCAGCCAGGCCGTGGCCCCGATGGACACCAAGGAGATCAGCACGGAGGTGACCAGCAGCCGGGACAGCAGGCTGTTGCGGAGCGGGATTTCAGACCTCACGGCGGCCTCGGGACAGCTTGTAACCGACGCCGTGGACGGTCAGCAGCAACTCCGGTCTGTGCGGCGAGGTCTCGATCTTCTTCCGCAGGTTCGCTATGTGCATGTCCACGGTGCGTTCGGTGACGGCTCGGCCGTGGTCGGTGATGCAGTGCAGCAGCTGAGCCCTGGTGAAGACCCGGTCGGGTGCGGCTGCCAATGCGCTGAGCAGGCGGAACTCACCGGGAGTGCAGTTCACCGGGCGGCCGTGGAGGGACACCTCGTGGCGGTCCGGGGCCACGATCAGCGGGCCGGCCTTCAGGAGCACTTCCTCCGTGCGCTCCGGATGCCGGGTGCGCCGCAGCAGGGTCCGGATGCGGGCCACCAGTTCACGCGGCCTGAACGGCTTGGTCATGTAGTCGTCCGCCCCGATGTCCAGGCCCAGCAGAAGATCGTCCTCGGTGGATCGGGCGGTGAGCATCAGAATGGGCATATCACCCGTGGCGCGTATACGCCGGCATATCTCAAGGCCGTCGAGACCCGGCAGCATCCAGTCGAGAACGAACAGGTCGGGTGGCCGCTGGGTGGCTTCATCGAGGGCTGCCGGGCCGTCGTGCACCACGGTTACGACATGGCCGTCGTGCACCAGGTAGCGACGGATCAGTTCGGCCTGCTTTTCGTCGTCTTCGGCCACCAGTACGTATGCGGACATGGCCCGATGATAAACCTGTGGAGCGCGAGGTGAACCCCGGCTTATCCGATTCCATTCCATGACAACTTCCTGACAAATCCTTGTCACGCTTCCAGGCATGCCGAACAAGAAGAACCTCTTCCTCTCCTGCGCAGTGCTGGCGGTAACGCTGGTCACCGGCTGCTCCTCCGGCGGAGACGCCGAGAGCAAGGACGACGGAGTCGTCTCCGTCGCGGAGTCCGGTGGAGGCGGAAAGGGCAGCGCGACGAAGAGTCCGGCGGCCGACGATTCCGAGTCCGGCCGCCCCCAGATTCGGCTGGACACCACGGACATCGAGGAACTGCGCATGTACCAGGGCTACCTGCGCTGCCTCAAGGATCATGGAGTGCCCCTTCCATCGCCGGGGAATAAAATGCCGGAAGCCGATCCCGGATCACTGTGGTTCCCCGGTATAGATGTGGCCAAAGAGCGTCCGGAAGTGGAAAAGGCATGTCTCGGAAAGAGGCCGCTTCCGCCCCCGGAGCTGGACCCGAAGAAAAACCCCGAATACATGGACGATTACAACAAGTGGATCGCCTGCGACAATCGCCGAGGACTTAAGGTGAACCCCCTTCCTGACGGAGGTGGCTGGAACTACAAGCCCGGTACGACTCCGCCCAGGAATGCCGACCAGATCGACCAGGAATGCATGATAGAGGCGTTCAGTGGTGAGTGAGCGCGACGCCGGGGACACCATGGCCCTGCGGGTGACGGTCCAGGAAGAGGCAGACCCCCGCAGGCCGACGGCGGGCCGCCGGAAGAGGAAGGGCCTGTATCTGGCCATCGTCGCCGTGCTGCTCGCAGGAGGAACGGGCGCCGGGCTGCTGTGGGCCGGCCGGGGCGGGAACGGCTCCGAACCCGAGTCCGGCCCGAAGATCAAGCAGATCGCCGTGGTCAGAACGGACCTGTCGGGCACCAGAGAGATGGAGGGGACGCTCGGCTACGACTCCGCGCGCACGATCCGCAGTGCCGGCGAAGGACGGGTGACGTGGCTTCCGACCCGGGGTGCGACGGTCGCACGCGGCCAACAGCTGTACCGCGTCGACGAGCGTTCCGCCGTCGTCTTCTACGGCAGCACACCGCTGTACCGCAGGCTCGACACCCCCGGCACCGTCGGCCGTGACGTACGGGTCGTCGCCGACAACCTCAGGGCTCTCGGCTACGGCATAGGTGCACAGCCCGCGCCGGGCACGGTCGTCCGGCAGCAGGCCCCCGCGGACGCCCCCGCGCCCGCGCCCGCGACAACGGGCCCTGGCCAGGAGGGGGCCACGCCTGAGGCCGACCCGTCCTCCGCACCGGACGGCGGAGCGGGCCAGGGAACCGATGCGTCACAGGAGGGGGCAGCGAGCCCGAGTCCCTCGCAGTCCACGGTCAGACAGGGCGACGGTGTGCTCACCCGGTCCCTGATGTCCGCGATCGAGCGCTGGCAGAAGGCCGTGGGCATCGATCCGACCGGCATCCTCGACTTCTCCGACGTGGTCGTGACGACGTCGGCGGTGCGGGTCTCGGACGTCCTCGCCCAGCCCGGGGACGAGGCGTCGGGAGACCTGATGACGGTGACCGCCACCACCAAGTCCGTGACCGTGCCGGTGGAGTCGCTCGACATCGGGTCCATCAAGTCGGGCGGGCGGGTCACCGTGGTGCTGCCCGACCAGTCCACCGCTGCGGCCCGGGTCGCCGCGATCAGCACCGTCGTGCAGGGAGAGGAGGACGAGTCGGGCAACACCGGGCAGACCAAGACCAACGTCACGGTGTCGCTGGACGACCCACAGGCCGTCAAGGGCATCGACTCCGCTCCCGTACAGGTCCAGTTCCAGGGGGAGTCCAAGAAGGACGTACTCGCCGTCCCGGTCGGCGCCCTGCTCGCCCTGCGCGAGGGAGGGTACGCGGTCCGGCTCTCCGGCGGCCGGCTCGTCCCGGTCGACACGGGCATGTTCGCCAAGGGACTGGTCGAGATCAGCGGCCAGGGCATCAGCGAGGGCATGAAGGTGGAAACCACCGCATGACCCAGGTGATCAGCGTACGCAAGGCCAGCGTGACCTATCCCCCCGAGGTGAGAGCCCTCGACGGGGTCTCCCTGTCCGTCGCGCAGGGCGAACTGCTGGCCATCCTCGGCCCTTCCGGCTCCGGCAAGTCCACGCTGCTCCACATCATGGGCACGCTCGCCCCGCCCACCAGCGGCAGCGTGGTCATCGAGGGGCAGGACGTGGCGGAGCTGTCCGACCGCCAACTGTCCGCCCTGCGCGGGCGGCGCCTGGGTTTCGTCTTCCAGCACTTCCACCTGACGGACGGACTCACCGCGGCGGAGAACGTGGCGACCGGCCTGCTGTACGCCGGTGTGCCCAGGAAGTACCGGAAGAAGCTGGCCGAGGAGGCCCTGGCCCGGGTCGGACTCGCCCACCGGGCCGGCCACCTGCCGGGGCAGCTCTCCGGAGGGGAGCGCCAACGGGTCGCCATAGCCCGCGCGGTCGTCCATGAGCCGGCTCTGGTCCTCGCCGACGAGCCGACCGGCGCACTCGACACCGCCAACGGCGCCGCGGCGCTCGCCCTGCTGACCGAACTCAACGCGGCGGGCACCACGATCGCGCTCATCACTCACGACCGTGACATCGCCGACCAGTTGCCACGCAGGGTTCACCTGCGTGACGGCCGCCTGGTCGCGGACACCGCACTGACCGGAAGCCTGTCATGACCGCCCCCGCCAAGCCGTCCCGCGCCAAGCGGCGGCGCTCTTCCCGGCGTGCCGAAGACAAGATCAAGCCGGTACGTCTCGCCCTTCTCGACCTGTTGGGCCTGGGCCTCCTCGGCCTGCGCACCCGCAAGATGCGTGCCGCGCTGTCGGCACTCGGCATCTCGATCGGCGTCGCCACGATGGTGGTGGTGACCGGGATCCCGGCCTCCAGCCAACGGGCGTTGATGGACGAGATCTCGGCGCTTGGCTCCAACATGCTGCGTGTGCAGCCGTTTTCGGGACAGGGCGTGCCGGTCAAGCTGCCCGAGGAATCGGTCGACAGGGTGCGCCGCATCGAACCGGTCACCGAGGCGAGCGCGGTGGCCAACACCAATGCCGCGGTCCAGCGTTCCGACCTCATCGGTGACGACGACTTCTCCGGTACCGGACTCAGTGTGCTCGCGGCCCGACGCGACCTGCTGAACGTGGTGGGCGGAAAGGTCTTCTCGGGAAGGTTCTTCAGCGCCGCCGACGAACAATTCCCCACGGCCGTACTGGGCTACCGGGCCGCCAGCAGCCTCGGCATCGGGGAAATCCCCGAGAACGACCCGGCACCACAGATACAGATCAACAAGTCGTGGTTCACCGTGATCGGCGTCCTGCACTCCATACCGCTGGCCGACGACCTCGACAACACCGTCCTGACGGGATGGCCGGCCGCCAAGAAGACGCTGCGCTTCGAGGGGAACCCCACGGTGATCTACGTCAAGGCACGAGAGGCCCATCTGGAAGACGTACGGAACGTACTGGCCGCCACCGTGTTCCCTGAACAGCCCGGACAGGTCCAGGTCAGCCGCCCCTCCGACGCCCTGGCGGCCAAGCGCGCCACGCAGAACACCTTCTCCTCCCTCTTCCTGGGCCTTGCCGGTGTCGCCCTGCTGGTCGGCGGAATCGGCGTGGCCAACACCATGGTCATCTCCGTCCTGGAGCGCCGAAGGGACATCGGGCTCCGCCGGGCGCTGGGCGCGACCCGCGGTCATATACGCGTCCAGTTCCTCACCGAGTCCGTGGGACTGTCAGTGCTCGGCGCCATCGCCGGAACCCTGTTCGGCGTCCTCGCCAACGTCGGCTACGCGGCCTACCAAGGCTGGCCAACGGTGATCCCCCTGCTCTCGATCACGGGCGGCTGCCTCGGCGCCGTACTGATCGGCATGGCGGCCGGCGTCTACCCCTCGGTCCGCGCGGCACGCCTGCCTCCTACGGAGGCGCTGGCGTCGACGTGAGCGGCCGACTACTGCGGCAGTTCGTCGTGGCGCACGGCGACGACGAAGGCGGACCAAGCCGTGGCCGGGAGGATGAGGGCGGGGCCGTGGGGGTGCTTGGAGTCGCGGACGGGGATGAGGGGGGTGGGGAGGGTGTCGGCGACCTCGACGCACTCGCCGCCATCCGGGTTGCTGTAGCTGCTCTTGCGCCAGGCAGCGGCGGTGAGGAAGTCGTTGGAGACCTCGATGCAGTTACCGCCGTCCGGGTTGCTGTAGCTGCTCTTGCGCCACGTCACAGCCGTCAGGTCGATGGATCGCACGGTGCTTCCTCCAGCATCTGCAAGATGAACTTCAGCGACTCGGCCGGGGACAACGCCAGGTCACGCATCGAATCGTACGCACGTTGCAGCCGGTCAACGTCCCTACTTTCCTGGACAAGTTCGCCGTGATACGCGGTCTCGGTGTAGGCCACAGTTCGACCGTCCTGCAGCCTGAGGAACATCACGTCAGTCCCAACCAAACCATGCAGACCAGAGCTCTGCGGTAGCACCTGGAGCGTGATGTTCGGGCGCTCGCCCGCCTCTACGAGATACTCGAGCTGCTCCCGCCAAGCCCCGGCGTCTCGCGGCGGTGTGCGCAGCGTTGCCTCGGCCAGGATGGCGCGGAACGGCGGCGCGTCCTCAACCATCAGCAGCGCGCGACGGCCCAGCCGTGCGTCCACCTGCTTGGTCAGCTCCTCGCCCTTGATCCCGCCTGTCGTGAGCACCTCCCGCACATACCCTGCCGTCTGCAGCAGACCTGGCAGGACGCTCACGGAGAACTGCCACAGGCCCACCGCCTCGGCCTCCAGCAGCATGTACCTGCGGTACTGCTCCTTGAACTGCGTCGGATCCGCGACCGCCAGCTCCCACAGCGCCAGCAACAACCCCGGCGTCCCGTAGTACTCGTCCAGCGCCTGTGCCACCTCAGGGCTCCCCAGCGTCTGGCCGCGCTCAAGCTTCCCCAGCGTCGAATAGTCCCAGCCCAGTTCTGCCGCGAGCTGCCGCAGGCTGAGCCCTCTCTGTTCGCGCAGCCTCCGTACCTCCTCCGCGTACCTCAATCGCGGCTCATGGCTGCGGCTCGTGACTGTCAGTCGTTGCGGCACCCGTCCTCCCCCTCGGCCCGGCTGTGGAATTTGTGGAATGTGGAGTGCCGAGCGTGGAACTTGCGCAGCTCCGTAGCGTTTTCGGGCTCTGGGCGCGGCATGCTCGTAGTGGCACCTGAACACGCACCGTAATCCAACGAATGCGTGCAGCACAGGCGTTCCTAAGGACCGAACTCACAAGGAGTGAGCCTCATGACGACCAAGACGCTCCCCCGACTCCCCCGACTCTCCCGCCGCACCCGCACCCACAACTCCCGCGTCGCCCCCTGGACCCCGCCCGGCGGCTGGGCGCGGCCGACCCCTGTCGTCCTGCTGGCGCTGGAGGCGGCCCTGGCGCTGTGGTCGGCGTGACGGGGCGTACGGCGGAGGCGGCGTGCCCGGAGTCGCAGGTCTGCGACGTGTGCGGGGCACTGCTCGCGCAGCGGGAGGCGGCGCAGGAGGCGGGCCGTATCGACGAAGTCGACGTCTGTGAGCGGGAGTTGAGGGAGGCACGGGAGAGGCGGACGGACGCGCACACGGCGATCGGGCCGTCGTACGACATCAGCCGCCCGCCCCTGCCCGTGGCCGGCTGCGAGACCTGTCGGCAACTCGCGGAACGGCGGGCCGCGGCGCGGGCGGCCTTCGACTACAGCGCGGTGGGGGACGCGAACGTACTGATGCGCTCACACCACCGGTTGGACCATGGCACGTGAGAAGTGGTCCGTTACCGCAAACGCCTCCCCGGCATGAACGTGAACACCGCTCCGCCCAGCAGTACGGCCGTCCCCGCCACCAACCCCAGGGCCTTCAGCGTGCTGTTGTCGTCGGAGCCGGTGGCGGCCAGGCCACCATCCGTCGACGACGAACCGCCGGCCGAACCACCAGCCGAACCCCCGGCCGAGCCCGAGCCGCCACCCGAAGCGCCGCTCGCCTGCTCGGTCGTGTCCAGGGTCAGGGAGACCTCCGACTTGGTCGGCGTGCATGTCGTCGTCGTGCCCAGCGCCTCGACGGTCAGGACGCCCGGTGACAGCGTCGTCTCACCGCTCGCGCCCGGCTTGTACGTGCCGGTGAGGTCCGGGATCTCGATCGGGTCGCCGGACTTGATGGGCTCGGAGTTGGTGGGGCCCTCGACGTGGACCGTGCCGGTGTCGGCGCCGCCCAGGGCCACCTCCATGGACGGTTTGACCGAGTCGGCCGGGATGTCGGCGGGGCTGTCCATCACGGACTTCTTGAACTGCACGGTGAGGTCGAAACTCCCGCCGTTCTTCTTGGCGTTGATCTGGACCGGCGAGGTCGCCTCCTTGTCGCCGATCGGCGTCTTGCACTGGTACGGGACCTGAACCTCCTTGCCGGTGAACTCGGTCTGCCCGCCGCCTCCGCCACTGTCGCCTCCGCCGGTGCTGGAACCGCCGCCGGTGTCGCCGCCCGTCTCGCCCTCACTCGGCGAGGCGGACGAGGAGCCTGTGGGCGGATCCGTCGGCAGCGTGGGCAGCCCGGTCGGCAGCGTCGGCAGCCCCGTAGGCAACCCACCCGTCGTACCCCCCGAACTCCCGCCCCCATCCGTCACCTTGATGGTCGCGGCCTTCTGCACCGTCTCCTTCGGCGAGCACTTGGTGTCGGTCGAGATCGGCTTGTTGACGTTGATGTTGTACGCGTCCGGCGTCAGCGTCACCTCGCCCGCCGCCGTGAGCTTCAGCTTGCCCTTCATGTCGGACAGCTTCATGTCGCTGTTCTTGGGGATCGGCGGATTGGTCCGCGTGCCCTGCATCGCGATGTCCCCGGTCTGGGCGCCGGCCGCCTTGAGGGTCCCGGTCGGCTGGACGGTGTCCTTCTCCAGGTCGAGGATGTCGGGGTTCTTGGACGCGGCCTGGACGAACTTCCAGGTGATCTCGACCTCGTCACCGACCTTGGCCTCGGCGGGCGCGGTGATCTCCACCTTGGTGGTGCCCTGGACCGGCGGCAGCCCCGAGATGGCCGGCGGGATGCACTCGGTCGCGTACGACACCTCGGCGGCCTGCGCGGGCGTCGCGGCGACGCCGATCAGCATGCCCGCGCCGCACAGCATCATGGCGACGCCCGCCGCGCCCGTTCTGCGGCCGCGGGCCGGTGTGACTCTCCTCGGCTTGCTCACGTCTGTCCCTTCCTGGTGGGAGTCGTAGGACTCGTCGGGCTGTCGTCGTGCGGTGCGGAGAGCGGACCGGCCGTGCCCGGATCGGAGTCCGGGGTGAACCACGGCAGGGTGGTGGTGGTCGATGCGGCAGGGGAGGGTACGTCTTCCGAAGTGCTCAACTTCGGGAGACGGAGGGTCAGTTCGGGTATACGGAGCCTCGCGCGGCCGGTGCTGCGACGCGGCCGTACGCGGTCCACCACCGCCATCCCGACGCGGAACACCGCCGCCGGTACGACCAGGCAGACCAGGACCCAGAACAGGGTCACGCCCCAGGGGCGGCCCACGCCCCAGGGCTGCTCGGCGAGGACCTTCCCGCCGTACTTCAGCGACACGGTGTAGTCACCGTGCGCGCCGCCGGACAGCTCGACCGGCAGCTCGATACGGGCCTTCCGGCCGGGCTCGACGGTGCCGCGCCACTGCTGGTCCTGCCACTCGGGCGCGAACACGCCGTGTGCGGTGCCGACCTGGAAGACCGGGTTCTTGATGGTGGACGTGCCGACGTTGCCGACGGTGAAGACAAGCGTGCGCGTGGGCGCCGCCCCGAACCAGGTGAGCAGCCCGCTGGACCCGTCGAGCCGCGTGTCCGTCAGCACCGACAACCGCCCGCCGGCCGCCTCCGCGGGCAACGGCTCCACCGCATGCCCGGCGACCTGGAAGATCGCGTCGGCCTCCGCCTTCGCCCCGGTCACGGTGGCGACATGCACCACGCACGGGCACGGCACGGGCGGCTCCGCGACCGGCAGCTTCCGCTCGAACCGCCCCTCACCGTCCGTCGTCACCGCCCTCCCGTCCGCGTTGGCACAGGAGTTGGTCCCGCCGACGACGCCCCGGGACGGCGCGGACTGCCCGCAGATCAGGATCATCAGCAGCGCCCGCTCCCGCCAGCCGCTCCCGGTGACGGTGATCGAACCCCCCGTCCCCGCCTGCGACTTGGACAGCTTGACCACGGGCTTCTCGGCCGCGGCCGCGGGTGACACCAAGGGCGCCAGCAACAGCGCGAGCACCGCGACCAGCACCGGAAACCGCACCTTGCCCCTCACGTCACCGCTCCCGTCAACTCGACTTCCGTACGCGGGGATTCGGACACGTCACCGTCTCCGGCCGTACGGCGCCGCCGACGTCGTACGACTGCCAGCGCGGCGCCTGCCGCCACCGCCCCCAGTCCGCCCGCCACCGCGCCCCACGGCACGCACCACACCGACGCCCCCGCCTCGTCCCGCGCCCCACCCGCCGCCGTCACCGTCAGCCGCACGTCCACCGAGTCGAGGGCGGGGCGGTCGGGCCAGGGCTCTGTGAGTTCGATGCGGCGGCCGGGGGCCAGTTCGACGGGGAGGGCGCGCGGGGCGCGGTCGAGGACGCGGCGGCCGAAGACGCCGTCGGCGCGGACGGCGAGCGTCGGCACGAGGGCGGTCGTACCGCGATTGACCAGCTCGTACGAGATACCGTCGGCGCCCACCGCCACGTGCTCGACGGTCAGCGCGGAGAGCTTCGGCCCGACGGCCCGCAGCCGCAGCGCCACCGTCCTGGACCGCCCGTCGCCGTCATCCGCGACGATCGAGCCCGCGAGATCGCCGGGCGCGGCCCCCGTCGGAACGCTCACCGTGAAGGGAACGTCGGCGCGGGTCCGAGCGGGCACCCGCACCGACCCGTCGGCGAAAGCGACCGCGACCCCGGTCCCCCGCAGCCGCACGGTGACCGGCTCCCCGCCCCGGTTGATCACGGACACCGTGTCCTGAAGAACCGCCCCGGGCGCACCCTCGGCGTAGAAGGACGGCCGCCCGCCGCCGGAGGGCGCGAGGGACCAGTCATCGGCGGAGGAGGCGGGGGAGGCGAAGGAGGCAGCGGCCGCGGCGGGGGCGGCACCCGACAGCACCAGCAGGGCCAGCATCAGGACACGGAAGGCGGACGACATCGGCGGCTCCAGCAGTCGTACGACACAGACGGCGGCGGCGGTCAGCGTGCCGTCTGATTCCTCCGTGTCAGCCACAGCACACCGGCCGCCCCGGCCAGCAGCACCGTGCCGCCGAGGGTGCCGAGGGCGATGGCCGAGTCCTCGGGACCGGTCTGCGGGAGTTCGGAACCGGAGCCGGAGTCGGAGCCGGAGCCGGACTGGGTGGAGCCGGAGGCGCCCTCGGCGGCCGTGACGTCGAGAGTCAGGGAGGGGCCGGGACTGTTGGACGGCGTGCAAGTCGTCGTCGTACCGAGCGCCTTGATGGTGAGGATGCCTGCCGTGAAGGTGACCTTGCCGGTCTTCTTCGGGGTGTAGGTGCCCGTCAAGTCACTGATTTTGATGGGGGTGTTGGCGGGGATGGCTTCCTGGTTGGCGGGCCCGGTGACATTCATCGTGCCGCTGTCGGCACCGCCCAGCTTGATGGTGGCGCTCGGGTTCATCGCACCCTTGCCCAGTTCGACCGGGCTGGACGAGACACCCTTCTGCCACGACATCGTGATCTTGTAGCCGCTGCCGCTCTCCACGCCCTTGATGTCGATCGGCGAGACGGCACTCTTGTCCCCGATCGGCGTCTTGCACTGGTAGTTCACGTCCACGACCTCGGCCCGGGCTGCGGGGGCGGCCATCAGCACCGCCGAGCCGGCCAGGGCCGCGACGGACGCGAGCGCGGCGGTTCGTTTCCGGTACGACACGATTCCGCTCCCTCTCAAGTTCCTGACGGCACATCAGATCGAGCCGTCAAGGTACGCCCGCCCATGAAAGGAGGGAAGACAAAGGGAGTGTTGGAAATGTGCCGATGCAAGAGCGCCCCCGAAGGGGCGCGGGGAACTGCGCGACCAGCCACGGAACACCCGCAGCCAAGTGACAACCGAAGCCCTACGGCGCTTAGGCGGGCGCCCCCAACTCCGCCCAAACGGTTTTCCCGGCCACCCCAGGAGTCCGTACAACCCCCCAGTCCAGACAAAGCCGCTGCACGATGAACATCCCATGCCCACCCGGCCGCCCCGCCCGATGCGGAGTCCGAGGCGACGGCTGCCCCGCCCCCCGATCCGACACCTCGACCCGGATCACCTTGTTGTCACAGGCGATCCACAACTCGTCCGGCCCCTCGGCATGCAGACACGCATTGGTGACCAACTCGGACACAACCAGCAGCACATCCTCAGCCGCAGCCCGCTGATCCGCGGTAGCGGCCGGCATCCAGCCCCACGCATACAACGCCTGCCGAGTGAAGTCGCGCGCCAGCGGAACAACCCCACTCTCCCCGCCGAAGCTCAGCCGACGGACCTGGCGCCCGGCAGACGGCACGGACGCACCGTCCTCAGGCCCCCCGGAATCGCCGGAGGCGTGGGGCCGGGTGGTGCTCATCAGCGCTTCACCTCACCGATTCACCAGTTCACGATTCAAAAAGTCACTACACGGTCAGTACAGCTGTACGGGCAGTACGCGTTTCTCCTGCCCTGCCGGACCGGGGGAACACCCCCGTCTTCAGCCACAGCGGCGGTGCGGAGGGTGCGACGCCCGGAAACCGCCGGTCCCGAAGGGGCGGGCGGGGCACTCATGACGGCCGATTCAGCCGGTCGGGTCGGCCAGGGCCGCCTCGAGCGAGTCATGCACGGTGAAGACCGCTTCGGCCCCCGTGATTTCGAACACACGCGCCACCACGGGCAGCATCCCGGCGAGATGAACGCCACCTCCGGCGGCCTCCGCCTTGAGCCGGGCGCCGAGGAGCACATTGAGACCGGTCGAGTCGCAGAACTCCAGACGCGAGCAGTCGACGACCAGCCTGCTGAATCCTTTGGCCAGACACTCTTCGAGTGGCTCACGCAACAAATCGGCGGTGTGGTGATCGAGCTCACCCGCCGGGGTCACGACGGCACTGGGGCCCTCTTCCCTGACCTCCACCAAAAGCCGGCCAGACTGTGCGCTGCCGACCGTGCCGCGGTCCATGCCGTCTTCTCTCCCGACGTCGTGACTGCTGACTGACGCCCTCGAACACTACGCCTTCCCTACGCCCTCCGACACCCGAACATCCGCCCAGAATCGGACATTTCCACACAGAACGCACTTGCGGGAGGCTCGGTAAACCGGGTAGGGCTAGTAGGGACACGAAACCAAACACGGCCGGCTTTGGAGGCGCCGCACACCGCAGTGCACGCACAGGCTTCGGCAGCCATATGCCGAGAACGATGGAGGACATCATGTCACCCCGGCTCGACGCATCGCATACCCATACAGCGACGTCGACATCCCCCCCGGAACATCTGGATCCCATCGCGGACACGGACGTACCCCCAGAGCAGGACGACCTGCTCGCCGGTCTTCCGGACATCCCCCCGTACGCCGAGGTGGGGCCGGTGGACGCGCGGGCCCTGTCGAAGACCCTCTTCGAGCGGCTGGAGTCGCTGGAGGAAGGCACGCACGAATACTCGTACGTCCGTAACACGCTCGTCGAACTCAACCTCGCGCTGGTCAAGTTCGCCGCCTCCCGCTTCCGCTCCCGCAGCGAGCCGATGGAGGACATCATCCAGGTCGGCACCATCGGCCTGATCAAGGCGATCGACCGCTTCGAGCTGAGCCGCGGTGTGGAGTTCCCCACCTTCGCGATGCCGACCATCGTCGGCGAGATCAAGCGCTTCTTCCGGGACACCTCGTGGTCCGTGCGCGTACCGCGCCGACTGCAGGAACTCCGGCTCGACCTGGCCAAGGCCGGTGACGAGCTGGCCCAGAAGTTCGACCGCGCCCCCACGGTCGGGGAGCTGGCGGAGCGGCTCGGTCTGTCGAAGGACGAGGTCGTCGAGGGCATGGCGGCGTCCAACGCCTACACCGCCAGCTCGCTCGACGCCCAGCCGGAGGAGGACGACGCCGAGGGTGCGCTCGCGGACCGGATCGGCTACGAGGACCACGGGCTCGAAGGCATCGAGTACGTCGAGTCGTTGAAGCCGCTGATCGCCGAACTGCCGTCCCGGGACCGGAAGATCCTCTCGCTGCGCTTCGTCGCGGGTATGACCCAGTCGGAGATCGGCGAGGAGCTGGGGATCTCGCAGATGCATGTGTCACGGCTGCTGTCGCGGACGCTGGTGCGGCTGCGGAAGGGCCTGACGGTCGAGGAGTGACCGAGTCGAAGACGTGAGAGCGCGGTCCGGCCGACTACTGGCCTGGGCCGCTTCTCATTGCCGCTTCTCATTTCGGTTGCTGATTTCGGTTACCCGGAGATACGTCTTTCCCCAAAGGTCTCCCTCCATCACTATGGGCACCCCAAACTGGCCGGTACGTCAGGACGGGAGGCGAGGAGGGGCCAAGGATGGCGCAGGGCGAGACTGGGAACGGCGTGCACTCCGGGGCGTCCGACGCACGGCTGACCGAGCTGCTGCGCGCCGACACCCCGACCGCGTACCCGGCGCTGCAGGAACTGCGCGAACGCCACCGCCCTGCCGTCCTCGCCTACGCCCGCCTCTGCACGACCAGCGAGTCGGCGGCCCGGCAACTCGCCGCCCAGGCCTTCACCCTCGCCGCCCGCGAGACGGCACGCGGCACCGACCCGAACGTGCCCTGGCGGCACCGGCTCCTGCTGCTGGCCGGGCAGGTCGCCGCGGCGTGGGCCGGGGACGAGCGGGCGGCGGGGGTGGACGCGGGCCTGCTGCTGGTGCTGAACACGGCCGCGCCGGTCCCCTCGATGCTCCCGGCGTTCCAGACGCTCCCCTCCCGCACACAGGGCCTGATCTGGTACGCGGTGGTGGAGCGCGAACCCGACGAGCGCACCGCCGCGCTGCTCGGCCTCACCCGCGCCGACGTGACATACGGCACGGCTCCAGCCCTCCAGCAACTCGCCCAGGCCTGTCTGCGCACCCGCCTCGCCGCCTCGGACGACCCGCGCTGCGCGGACTTCCGCCGTCTCATCGAGGAGGCGGTACGGCCGGACAGCCCACGCGACAGCGCCGACCTGCAGGCCCACATGGCCCACTGTCCGCACTGCACGGCCGCGTTCGAGGAGCTGTCGGCGCTGCGTGACACCCCGCGCACGGCGCTGGCGGAGGGGCTGCTCCCGTGGGCGGGGACGGCGTACGTCCTCAGCGACACGAGCGAGCCGAGGAGCAACGGCCGTACGACTACGGGCGCTTGGCCCCAGTCCCGCCGCTTCGCGCTGGCCTCGGCGGTGCTGGGCGTGGCCCTGGTGCCGCTGTTGGTCTACCTGTTGTCGCCGGACGGGTCGTCGTCCGTGGGCGCGGCGGGCTCGGTCACCACACCGCCGGGTGCGCCGCCGGTGACGGTCACGGCGACGGTTCCGGTGAGCCCGTCTCCTTCCCCTTCGGTGACCTCCGAGTCACCGTCCCCGTCTCCGTCGCCGACGCCCTCTGCCTCGCGGAGCTCGAAGCCGCCGAAGTCGCCTTCGCCCTCACCGACGTATGAGCCGCCGGGCTATGCGTACGCCCAGGTGGTGAACTCGGCATCGGGGCTGTGCCTGGACATCCGCGACGGGGTGATGGAGAAGGGCACGGATGTCATCACGGCCCCGTGCGGTGCGTCCCCTACGCAGCGGTGGCGGGTGGACGCGGGACGGGGTGTCGTCCAGTCGTATTCCGACCCCGAGTACTGCCTGGACAGCCGGGGTGGCACCGACAAGGGCGTGGGCATCTGGGAGTGCGCGTCCGTGTACGGGGGCAACGGGCAGAACCTGAAGTTCGCGGTGGGCGGTGACGGGGTGATCCGTCCGGCGATCGCTGTCGAGACGGCGGTGACGCCGGATGGGGGCGGGGGTGTGGAGCTGGTGGCGGTGAGCGGGGGTACGGAGCAGCGGTGGCGGGCGGGGGCGCGGTGACTGAGTGCCCGGAGAAGCATCCCGCCGGCAAGGAACAGGCGGAGGGTCCTCAGACCAGCCGCTCGCCCCTGCGCCAGACGCCGGAGACCAGTGGTACGCCCGGCCGGTAGGCCAGGTGGACGTGGCTCGGGGCGTCGAGGAGGGTGAGGTCGGCCCGGGCGCCCGGGGTCAGGTGACCGATGTCGTCGCGGCGGAGGGCTGCCGCGCCGCCTGCCGTGGCCGACCAGACCGCCTCGTCCGGTGTCATCCCCATGTCCCGTACCGCGAGGGCGATGCAGAAGGGGACGGAGGAGGTGAAGGACGAGCCCGGGTTGCAGTCGGTGGAGAGGGCGACGGTGACGCCCGCGTCCAGGAGGCGGCGGGCGTTCGGCCACTCGGCGCGGGTGGAGAACTCGGCGCCGGGGAGGAGCGTGGCGACAGTGGCGCTGTTGGCCAGGGCGTCGACGTCCGCGTCCGTGAGGTGGGTGCAGTGGTCGGCGCTGGCGGCGTCGAGTTCTACCGCGAGCTGGACGCCGGGGCCGTAGGAGAGCTGGTTGGCGTGGACGCGCGGGTGCAGGCCCTTCGCCTTGCCGGCCGTGAGGATCGTGCGCGCCTGGTCGCCGTCGAAGGCGCCCTTCTCGCAGAAGACGTCGATCCAACGGGCGTACGGAGCGCAGGCGTCGAGCATCTCGCCGGTGACCAGGGCTACATACGCGGCCGGGTCGTCGGCGTGGTCCGGGGACACGATGTGGGCGCCGAGGAAGGTGACCTCGTCCGTGTGCGCGGCGGCGATGCGCAGGGCGCGGGACTCGTCCTCGACGGTCAGGCCGTAACCCGACTTGGTCTCGAAGGTGGTGGTGCCCTGGCGGAGGGCCTCGTCGAGGTAACGGGTCAGGTTCGCCTCGAGTTCCGCGTCGCTCGCGGCGCGGGTGGCGGCGACGGTCGTACGGATGCCGCCCGCGCTGTAGGACCGGCCGGACATCCGGGCGTTGAACTCGGCGGTCCGGTCGCCCGCGAAGACGAGGTGGGAGTGGGAGTCGACGAAGCCGGGGAGGACGGCCCGGCCGCCGGCGTCGACCCGATTGTCAGTGGCGGGTGCTTTGCTTGATTCACCGGTCCACGCGATGCGGTCGCCGTCGACGACGACTGCCGCGTCCTGGATCAGACCGAGGGGAGATCTGTCACCGAGGGAGGGGTTGTTGGTGACCAGCGTGGCGATGTTGGTGATGGCGGTGCTGCTGCTCATGGCGTCCTCGTGGGTGCTGGGGTCGGCGGCCGTCAGGCGCGGAGGGCATCGACTGCCCGCGCGAGCGCTTGCGGCACATCGGGTACGAGGGCGTGCGCCCCGTCTCGTACGACGTGCCGCCCGCCGACGATCGTGTGCCGTACGTCCGCTGCCGTCGCGGCGAATACGGCCGTCTCGGCGCCGAGCCTGGGCAGCGGCCCCGCTGTTCTGACCGAGTCGAGGGCGATCGTCGTGAGGTCGGCGAGAGCGCCCATCTCGATGGTGCCCGCGTCGCCCCAGCCGAGGGCCGCGTGACCGTCGGCGGAGGCGGCGCGCAGCAGGGCGGCGGCCGTCCAGTGACCCCGGGTGCGGGTGCGCAGCCGCTCGTTCAGCTCCATCGCGCGTGCCTCTTCGAGCAGGTCGATGACGGCATGGCTGTCGGAGCCGAGACAGAGCCGGGAGCCGGCTCTCTGCAGGGCGACGGCGGGCCCGATGCCGTCGGCCAGGTCCCGCTCGGTGGTCGGGCACATACAGGTGCCGGTGGTGCCGGCGCCCAGGAGCCGGATGTCCTCGTCGGTGAGGTGGGTGTTGTGCACGCCGGTGGTGCGCGGCCCGAGGACCCCGTGCTCGGCGAGGAGCTGGGTGGGCGTGCACCCGTGGGCCTGACGGCAGGCGTCGTTCTCGGCGGTCTGCTCGGACAGGTGCACATGGAGCGGGGCCCGCCGCTCCTCCGCCCACCGCGCCACGGTCGCCAACTGGTCGGCGGGCACGGCCCGTACGGAGTGAATCGCCGCACCGATCCGCGCGTGATCCCGTTCCTTGAGAACTGAACAGCGTTCTGCCCAGGCGTCCGCGCTGCCGTCGGAGAAGCGGAGCTGGTGGGTGTTGGGCGGCTGTCCGAAGCCGGAGGAAAGGTAGGCGGTGTCGAGGAGGGTGATGCGGATACCGGCGTCGGCGGCTGCCGCGATGAGGGCTTCGCCCATGGCGTTGGGGTCGGCGTAGGGGATGCCGCCGGGGGCGTGGTGGACGTAGTGGAACTCACCGACGGACGTGATGCCGGCGAGTGCCATCTCGGCGTACACGGCACGGGCCAGCGCGTGGTAGCTGTCCGGGGTCAGCCGGTCGGCGAACGAGTACATGACCTCGCGCCAGGTCCAGAAGGTGCCGGAGCCGACCTGGACGGTGCCACGCAGGGCACGATGGAAGGCGTGACTGTGGGCGTTGGCGAGCCCGGGAAGGGTGAGTCCGCGGAGGATCTCGGCGCCGGGGGGCGGGGTGTCGACGCCCTGGCGGACGGCGGTGATCCGCCCGTCATCAATGTCGACCGCGACGCCCGGCTCGACGTGGGTGTCGAGCCAGGCGTGCTCCAGCCAGTAGGTCTTCGGTGTCACCTGCAGGCCAGCCCTTCCAGTACGTCGGCGAGTGCGGTCACCCCGGCCACGCAGTCGTCCTCGGCCGCGAACTCGGCCGGGGAGTGCGAGACGCCCGTGGGGTTGCGCACGAACAGCATGGCGGTCGGGATGGTCCCGGAGAGGATCCCGGCGTCGTGTCCGGCCCCGGTACCCAGCACGGGCACCTTCAAGTCGGTGTCCTTGCCGAGGATGCGGCCGAGTTCGTCGCGCAGGGTGTGGTCGAACTCGACGACGGGCGTGAAGGACTCCCGTACGACGTGGAGGTCGATGCCGTGCGCGTCGGCGTACTCGCGGGCCGCCTTCTCGACACCGCCGACCACCGCGTCCAGGCTCTCCTGATCGGCGGCACGGGAGTCGAGCCAGCCACGCACCAAGGAGGGAATCGCGTTCACCCCGTTCGGCTCGACCACGATCTTGCCGAAGGTGGCGACAGCACCGGCGAGTTGAGCCTCCCTGCGGGCGGCCAGCACGGTCTCGGCGTACGACAGCATGGGGTCCCGCCGGTCCACCAGCCGCGTGGTCCCGGCATGGTTGGCCTCACCCCGGAAGTCGAACCGCCACCGCCCGTGCGGCCAGATGGCACTGGCGATGCCCACCCGATCGCCGCTGAGGTCCAGCGCCCGCCCCTGCTCGACATGCAGCTCGACGAACGCGCCGATACGAGCGAGCCGTTCGGGGTCCGGCCCGATGGCCTCCGGGTCGTACCCGGCGGCCTCCATGGCCCGCGGCAGCGTCACCCCGTCCCCATCGGTCAGCCGATGCGCCTGCTCGACGGTCAGCTGCCCGGCGGCCAGCCGCGACCCGACACAGGCCAGCCCGAACCGCGCACCCTCCTCATCGCCGAAGTTGACGATGGCGAGGGGCTTGGCGAACCGGGCGCCGCGCCGACGCAGCTCATCGAGCGCGGCGAAGGAGGACACGACCCCGAGCGGCCCGTCAAAGGCCCCACCATCGGGCACGGAATCAAGATGCGACCCGGTGACGACAGCGTCCCCCTCGGCCGGGTCCCCGAGCCAGGCCCACTGGTTGCCGTTGCGGTCGAGCTCGTACGTCAGCCCACGGCCCTCAGCCTGCGCCCTGAACCAGTCCCGGCACTCGGCGTCGGCACCGGTCCAGGCGAATCGGCGATAGCCGTGGGAGTCGGGGTGACGGCCGATGGGGAGCAGCTCCCGCCACATCTCCTGAAAGGAGCCGGCAGCTGACGCCGGCTGCGAGCCCTCGGTCCGGCCGGGCTGTCCGGTACCCCCGCCAGGCTGTCCGGCAGCCCCGCCAGGCTGTGGGCAGTCGTTCCGCAGGGCGGAACGGGTGGGCACAGCCGGACCCGCACCCGGCGACGAGACCTGAGCCCCCACCGGAGGGTTGCCGTGCCCGCTTTCACGCTGGTTCACGCGTCGTCGCCTTCACGCATAGGCACCCGCACACCCCGCTCATCCGCAGCCGACTCCGCGATGTCGTACCCGGCATCGACATGCCGGATGACCCCCATCCCGGGGTCATTCGTCAGCACACGCCGCAGCTTCTCGCCGGCGAGCTTCGTGCCGTCGGCGACCGAGACCTGGCCGGCGTGGATCGACCGCCCCATGCCGACCCCACCGCCATGGTGAATGGACACCCAGGACGCACCGGAGGCAACGTTCACCATCGCGTTCAGCAGAGGCCAGTCGGCAATCGCGTCGGAGCCGTCCAGCATGGCCTCGGTCTCCCGGTACGGAGACGCCACGGACCCACTGTCGAGGTGATCCCGCCCGATCGCCAGCGGCGCGGCCAGCTCACCGCTCGCCACCATGTCGTTGAACCGCTCACCGGCCTTGTCCCGCTCCCCGTACCCGAGCCAGCAGATACGCGCGGGCAGCCCCTGGAAGTGGACGCGCTCACCGGCCATCTTGATCCAGCGGTGCAGGGACTCGTTCTCGGGGAAGAGGTCGAGGATCGCCTTGTCGGTCTTGGCGATGTCGGACGCCTCACCGGACAGCGCGGCCCAGCGGAAGGGGCCCTTGCCCTCGCAGAAGAGGGGGCGGATGTAGGCGGGGACGAACCCGGGGAAGGCGAACGACCGCTCGTACCCGGCGAGTTGGGCCTCGCCACGGATCGAGTTGCCGTAGTCGAAGACCTCCGCACCGGCGTCCATGAAGCCGACCATGGCCTCGACATGACGGGCCATGGACTCACGCGCACGGGTCGTGAACCCGGCGGGGTCCTTCGCGGCGTAGGACGCCATGTCGTCGAAGTCGACGCCGAGCGGCAGGTACGCCAGCGGATCGTGCGCGGACGTCTGGTCCGTCACGATGTCGATGGGGGCGCTCTCGGCGAGCATGCGCGGCAGCAGCTCCGCCGCGTTGCCGAGCAGGCCGATGGAGAGCGGACGCCGGGCGTCACGGGCCTCGACGGCCAGCTGGAGGGCGTGCTCCAGGGAGTCGGCGCGTACGTCGAGGTACCGGTGCTCGATCCGCCGCTCGATGGCGCGCGGGTCGCAGTCGATGCAGATGGCGACGCCGTCGTTCATGGTCACGGCGAGCGGCTGGGCGCCGCCCATGCCACCGAGCCCGGCGGTCAGCGTGATCGTCCCCGCCAGCGTCCCGCCGAACTTCTTCGCGGCGACGGCGGCGAAGGTCTCGTAGGTGCCCTGGAGGATGCCCTGCGTGCCGATGTAGATCCAGGAGCCGGCGGTCATCTGGCCGTACATGGTCAGGCCCAGCTGCTCGAGGCGGCGGAACTCCTCCCAGTTGGCCCAGTCGCCGACGAGGTTGGAGTTGGCGATGAGGACGCGCGGCGCCCACTCGTGGGTCTGCATGACGCCGACGGGGCGGCCGGACTGGACGAGCATGGTCTCGTCCTGCTTGAGGGTCCGCAGCGTGCGGACCATCGCGTCGAAGGAGCGCCAGTCACGCGCCGCCTTGCCCGTGCCGCCGTAGACGACGAGCTTGTCGGGGTGCTCGGCGACCTCGGGGTCGAGGTTGTTCTGCAGCATCCGCAGGGCGGCTTCCTGCTGCCATCCCAGGGCACTCAGTTCCGTACCGCGCGGGGCTCGTACGGGGCGGGGTCCTGACATGGTCTGCCTCCTAGCGGGTGTACTGCGGATGTACGCCGACTGTTGCTGCCGTTATTCACATCCTGACTTCATGAATAGAACTAGTCAATACATTGCCGCGTCAGCATGGGTAGGTCACCGGTGTTTGGCTGGATACACAGGCCGGCCGCGGGCAACGACACGACGGGGGATGCCATGGACCACATCACCGACCACCGCGAGAGCGGCCTCGACCGGACCGGCCGCCGCGACGAGGCGGTCCGTGCGGCCGTGGAGCAGGGGCTGCTCGGCCCGGACACTCCCATCGTCGGGCTTCTCGACGTCACCGGCATCCGGGAGTCGGCGGCCGAGCTGCGGGCCGCGTTCGACGCGGTCGTGGCGCCGTGGACGCCGGTGCTGCACGCCTTCGCGGTGAAGGCGACCCCGCTGGTGCCGGTGCTGCGGCTGCTGCGGGACGAGGGGATCGGCGCGGAAGTCGCGAGCCCCGGTGAGCTGGCCCTGGCGCGGGCGGCGGGGCTGTCGCCGGACCGGACGGTGCTGGACTCACCCGCGAAGACTCCGGCCGAGCTGCGCGAGGCGCTGGCGCTGGGGATCGCCGTCAACGCGGACAATCCGCAGGAGCTGGACCGTATCGACGGGCTGATGAAGTCCGCGATCAGCCGCTCACCCCTGGGGATACGGGTGAATCCGCAGGTCGGCGGGGGTTCCATCGAGGCGACGTCCACAGCGACGGCGACCTCGAAGTTCGGGGTGGCGCTACGGGACGAGGGGGCGCGGGAGTGGGTCGTACGGGCGTATGCCGTGCGCCCGTGGCTGACGCGGCTGCATGCGCACACCGGGTCGCAGGGCATTCCGCTGTCGCTGATGGCGCGGGGCACCGCGGAGACATTCGCGCTCGCGGAGGAGATCAACCGGCGGATCGGGCGGCCGCAGATCGACACGATCGACATCGGCGGCGGGCTGCCGGTGAACTTCGCCTCGGACGCGACGACGCCGACGTACGCGCAGTACGCGCGGGTGCTGCGGGAGGAGGTGCCGGGGCTGTTCGACGGGCGGTACGGGCTGGTGACCGAGTTCGGGCGGTCGTTGCTGGCCAAGCACGGGACGGTGGTGGCGCGGGTCGAGTACGCCAAGAGCGCGGGCGGGCGGCAGGTGGCGGTCACGCACGCGGGCGTGCAGGTGGCGGCGCGGACGGTGTATGCGCCGGGGTCGTGGCCGCTCAGGATCGCCGCGTACGACGGGAAGGGGCGGCCCAAGGAGGGGCCCGAGGTGGTGCAGGACGTGGCTGGTCCGGCGTGCTTCTCGGGTGATCTGCTCGCCGAGGGGCGGGCGCTGCCCCTGCTGGAGCAGGGCGACTATGCGGCGGCGCTGGACACGGGCGCGTACTACTTCGCGCACCACTACGCGTACAACTCGCTTGCCCGGCCCGGGATCTACGGCTTCGCGCCGGACGGCTCCGGGGGTGTCGCCTTCGCGACGGTGCGGGAGCCGCAGAGCATCGACGAGATCGTGGCCGAATCGGGAGGGGCGCACGCGTCCGCTCTCACCACCCTTCGCGCACCCGGGCGCCCTTGACGCACCCCGGCGGAGCAGCGGCTCAACGGCTGGGCAAACAGGGTCAGTTGACCCACCTTAGCCACTCGCCGCATGTTCCACTGGAAAATGCCAGAACCCTCACCCGCCGCTCACACGGAGCGTAGTTTCGGCGTCACTCAGCCGAACACCAGGCGGGAGGGGAGCCACGGTGCCCGGAATCGACGAGTGCTTACAGGAAGCCATGCGGCTGCCCGGTGCCCGGGGCGCCGCCCTGGTCGACTGGACCAGCGGCCTGGCCCTGGGCTCGGTCGGCGAGTCTCCCGGCGGCGACCCGGACACCACCGCCGCGGAGACGGCCGAGCTGGCCCGGCTGGCCGCCGAACACCGGGCGTTCGCGCCGGGCGACGACGCCGATGAGGCGGATCTCCCGGTCGAGGACCTGATCATCAGCAACCGGGACAGCTATCACGTGCTGCGGTTCGTGTGGACGTCCTTCGACAGCAGCGTGTTCCTGCATCTGTGGCTGGCCCGCGCGGAAGGCAACCTCGCACTGGCCCGGATCCGGCTCGGCGAGATGGCCGGACGGCTGGTGCTGGGATGACGACCGTGCGGACCTCCCCGGCCACACCGCCGCCCCGCCTGCCGGTACGGGACCGAGCGGCGGCCGACCGGCGTGCGAGGGTCGGTGTGTCGCCGATGCTGAGCCGGCTCGCCGACGAGCGCGCCACCGGCGTCCTGCTGCGCGAACGCGGCACGCTCCACCTCGCCGAGGGCCATGTGGTGCACGCCGAGAGCCCGTCCTCCCCCGGCCTCGACGCGCTGCTCACCCGGCCCGACCTCGCCGAGGGCGCCCTGGAGATCTGCCATCTGCTCGCGCTCTACGACGCCGCGTACTTCGCCCTGTCCCCCAGCAGCACACCGGGCCGCTTCCGTTACGAGGCCGCGCCCACGCCCGGCCCCGGCCGCCCGGTCCCGGTGGCCGCCGTGGAACACGAGACGCTCCGCCGGCGCGACCTCCTGCACGCCATCTGGCCCGATCCCACGACGGACGCCGATCCCCTCATCAGGGCCGACCCCGCGGACGCCCCGCCCGTCACCCCCCGGCAGCGGGCGGTCCTGACCCGGGTGGACGGCGTCCGGACGGCGACGGACATCGCACGGGAGCTGGGCCGCCCGGCGTTCCACACGCTGGTGGACATGCGGCGGTTGGCGGCGGCGGGGCTGGTGACGGCGGCCACCGCACACGGTGCCCGGGCCTCCGCGCCCGCCGAGCCGCTACCGCTGCCACCGCCCGATCCCGACATCGCCTTGCTGAAGAGAGTCAGGGATGCGCTGGAGGCCCTTTGACCGACCGAGGAGAAGAACCCTGATGGCGGCCGACCCGGCAATACTCGACGAACTCCACCGGCTCACCACCCGCGTCCCCCAGCTCACCGGCGCCCTCGCCGCCAGTGTCGACGGCCTGGTCATCGCCGCGGACACCCCCGGCTGCGAACCCGAGAGCGTCGCCGCTCTGACCGCCGCCGCGCTGGGCGTGGCCGTACGGATGACGGACGTCACCGGCCAGGGCGAGCTGCGCGAACTGCTGGTGCGCGGCGTGCAGGGCTATGTGGCGACGTACGCGGCGGGCCGCAGCGCCGTACTGACGCTGCTGGCCCGGGACGACGTGAGCGTCGGCCGCCTCCACCTGGAGGGCCGCCGCGCGGCCACCCGTATCGGAGAGCTCGTCAACGCCCGGCCCAAGACGAGGCCGGCCCCTACCAAGGCGGCGACCGGTGCCGCGCCCAAGTCCCCGCCCACCCGCACGAGAACTCCCCGCACCAACCGCACCACACCCACCACCACCGAAAGTTGAGAGGAGCCCCGACATGGCCAACACCGAGACCGCACTCAAAGAGGCCCTGACGTCCATAGAAGGCGCGACCGGCGTCGCGCTCGTCGACTACACGTCCGGCATGGCACTCGGCACGCTGGGCGGCAGCAAGAACTTCGACCTCGGCGTGGCTGCGGCCGGCAACACCGACGTCGTACGCGCCAAGATGCGCACGATGGAGCACCTCGGCCTGAAGGGCCAGCTCGAGGACATTCTGATCACGCTCTCCGACCAGTACCACCTGATCCGCCTGCTCACCGGCCGCAGCGGCAACGGCCTCTTCCTCTACCTGGTCCTGGACGCCAAACGCTCCAACCTGGCAATGGCCCGCCACCAACTGAGGAAGATCGAGCAGGACCTAGAGGTGTAACGCCCCGAAGGACCGCTCAAGCCAGCGCAGTGGCCCGGCGCCGCGCCCCACCCGGGGCCGCGTCGCCCGCCGCGATGCCGGTGCTGCGGTAGGCCTTCACGGTCTTGCCGACCGGACCCCCACCGTTACGGCCCAGCCAATCCACCCGTACCCACAACAACGCGTCCCCCGCCCGCTCGCGCCGCCCGAGCCACGCCGCCTTCAGCCACAGCCCGACCCCGCACCCGGCCAGCAGCAGCCCGCCGGCGACCGGGACGGCGAACGCGCTGCCGACGGCGGCGAGGAAGGCGAGCAGCAGCCACCACCGGTGCCCGCGCCGCCAGTTCCGTACCGTCACATGCCGGTCCTGGAGTACGTCGTGCTTGCCGGCGCGGGCGGCCGACTGGGCGAGGGCGACGTACCGCTTACGCCGGCCCCAGGCCACCACGGCCATCCCCACGATGAACAGCGCGGCCCCGGCGAGCACCCCGATCCGCCGTCCCGTCAGCCCCGGCACCAGGATCCCGATGCCTGCCGCCACCACACCCAGCCACCACATGGGTGCCGCTCCGGCCCGTACGACGACGGCCACCCGAGCCAGCCCCTGACCTCCGCGTGACACTTCCCGCCTCCTCGTCGCGTTGGCACACAGTGCTTGTCGGAGCGGGAGGTTAGCGGCACAACGTGAGACGAATCTAAGAGACGCGTCACTTCACCGCGTCACTTCACCGCGTCACTCGACGAAGAGCCCCTTCGCCGCCGCCTTCGCGTCGAACTCCTCCAGGCGGGCCTGGGCGTCGGGCAGGTCGTCGCACATCGCCTCCAGCAGCACCCGGCCCAGCAGCATCGGCGCGCAGGCGGTGTCGAAGGCGAGCCCCGTGCCGACGGCGGCGGGCAGCAGCAGGTCGGACACCTTGGCGACCGGCGCGAACGCGGAGTCGGCGACCGTGACCACCGTCAGCCCCGCCTCCTTGGCGTAGCCCAGTGTGTCCACGACCTCCCTCGGATGCCTCGGCAGCGCGAAGCACAGCAGGGCGGACGCGCCGGCCCGGACCGCCGCGTCGATCCGGTCGTGGATCATCGTGCCGCCCTCGTTGAGCAGCCGGACGTCCGGATGGACCTTGGCGGCGAAGTAGGCGAAGCCGTACGCCTGGGAGGCCGCGGCCCGCAGCCCGAGCACCGGCAGTGGGCGGGACACGGCCAGCAGCGTGCCCGCCCTCGCGACCGGCCGCGGATCGGCCAGCAGCTCGGCCAGATGCTTCAGGTTCTCGATCTCGGCCTCGACGGCCTGCTGGTACTCGTTGTACGACGCCGAGGCCCCCGTCTGTTCGGCGGGCGCGACCTCGCGCAGGTGCTTGCGCAGCGCGGGGTAGCCGTCGAAGCCGAGGGCGACCGCGAACCGGGTCACCGACGGCTGGCTGACCCCGGCCAGTTCGGCCAGCTCCACGCTGGACAGGAACGGCACCTCGGCGGCCCGCCGCACCATGCTGTGCGCGATGCGCCGCTGGGTCGGCGTCAGCCGGTGCCCCTCGAAGAGCGCCTGCAGCCGTGCGGCCGGGCTGTCGGTCACGCTCGTACTCCCCTCGGCGGTCATGACTCGCTGCCCCTCCAGATGTCCGTGAACCGGTCCAGCAGTGCGGTCGCGGCCGTCACGTCGTCCGTGAGCGGCCGGTCGGCCAGGTCGTCGTCGAGCACCGACTCGGCCAGCTCCAGCGCCCGGCCGACCGGCAGCTCGGGGTCGGGCCTGAGGTCGCGCAGGCGCAACGCCCGTACGGCGGCGACGAGTTCGCAGCCCACGACGAGACGGTACGCGCCGCACGCCCGCAGCGTCTGCCGGGCGGCGAGCGAGGCGAAGCTGGCCTGCTCCTCGACGCCCCGGGAGAGTACAGCGTGGCCGAGCGACGCGGGAGCGGAGAAGGCCCGCAGGTCACCGAGGGCGGCCGCGGCGGCGTACTCGAGGATCATCACGCCGGAGGAGGCGGGTTCGTTGTCGGCGAGGAAGGGCTTGAGGCGGGTGTAGGCGGGCTCGTTGAGGGTGGACAGGCGGGAGGTGGACAGCCTCGCCACCTGTGTGAGCGCGAGCCTGAAGTGGTCCAGGGACAGGGCGAGTTGGGCCTGGTAGAAGCCGCCGTGGTGGTAGGCGGTCATGTCCTCGGGGGAGATCAGCGGGTTCTCGGCGGCGGCGTTGATCTCGACGCCCAGCACCTCCTCCAGCGCGTCCGCCGCGTCCTGCGCGGGCCCGTGGATCTGGGGCAGGCAGCGGAATCCGTACGGGTCCTGGATCCGCCCGAGGGGAGGGGTCGGCCGGTCCGCGGCACCGAGCAACTCCCGCATCCGGCGGGCGACTTCGGAGGAACCCCGGTGCGGGCGGGCGGCGTGCACGGGGGCGGCGTACGCCTCGTACGAACCGTCGACGGCGAGCAGTGACAGCGCGCCGACGACCTGGGTGGCGCCGATCAGCCCGCGCAGTTCGTGCAGGGCGAGGGCGGCCTGGCCGAGGGTGAGGGCGTTGCTGCTGATCAGCGCGAGGGCGTCGTTGTTGTCGAGGGGCTGCGGTTCGGGGGCGCCGGAGCCGCGCCATGGGTGCTCGCCGGCCAGCGCGAGGCCGACCTGCGCGAGGGCGGCGAGGTCGCCGGTGCCGACCGAGCCGAACTCGTTCACGACCGGGTACGCGCCGCTCTCCAGCGCCTCGCACAGGGCCGTGACGACGGAGGGGCGCAGGCCCGAGCCGCCCGCCAGCAGTTGATTGGCGCGGACGGCGAGCATGGCCCGTACCTGCCGGGCCGGGAGCTCGTCGCCGATGCCGCCGGCGTGGCTGCGCAGCAGGCGGAGGCCGTGTCCGGCGGCGGCCTCGGTGGGCACGTCCTCGTTCCGGTTGGCGCCGACGCCGGTGGACCGGCCGTAGACGCGTCCGGTCGCGGCGATCTGCCGGGCGGCGTCCCAGGACTCCTCGGCGCGTTTCATGGCCTCGGTCCCGGGGACCGGCCGCGCGGCACCGTCGGCGAGGCGCACGACGTCCGCGACGCCGAGCCCGACACCGTCGAGGACGACCAGGCCGGTGTGCGCGGCCTCCGGCATGTCCACGATCCGAGACGACATAAGGCCCAAGCTCCCCTCAAGTCGGACATTCGATCTTGCCTGCCGGTCATCCGTTACCTCGGATTAACGCCCGAGCATTGACAACCTATTCAGACACAAAGAACTCTGCATGACGTTATACAGCCGGGCAAGGGACACATCATGATCCAGTTCGACGCGGTCCACAAGCGCTTCCCGAACGGCACGACAGCAGTCGACGACCTCTCCCTGGAGATGCCGGAAGGCGGCGTCACCGTGCTGGTCGGATCCTCCGGTTGCGGAAAGACGACCACCCTCCGGATGATCAACCGGATGGTCGACCCGACCTCCGGCACCATCCAGGTCGGCGGCAAGGACGTCACCCGGCAGGACGCGGCCGAACTGCGCCGCTCCATCGGGTACGTCATCCAGCAGGCCGGACTCTTCCCGCACCGCACGGTGCTCGACAACATCGCCACCGTGCCGCTCCTGCTCGGCTGGGGCCGCCGCAAGGCACGCTCCCGCGCGGCCGAGCTGCTGGAGACCGTCGGCCTCGGCGCCGACACCGGCAAGCGGTACCCGCACCAGCTCTCCGGCGGCCAGCAGCAGCGCGTCGGCGTGGCCCGCGCGCTCGCCGCCGACCCGCCCGTCCTGCTGATGGACGAGCCGTTCGGTGCGGTCGACCCCGTCGTCCGCACCCAGCTCCAGGACGAACTCCTCCGCCTCCAGCAGGAGTTGAACAAGACCATCGTCTTCGTCACCCACGACGTCGACGAGGCCGTCCGCCTCGGCGACCAGATCGCGATCTTCCGCACCGGCGGCCACCTCGTGCAGTGCGCGACCCCCGCCGAACTGCTCGCCCGCCCCGCCGACGACTTCGTGGCCGACTTCCTCGGCGCCGAGCGCGGCCTGAAGCTGCTCTCGCTGAAGACCCTCGCCGAGGTCCCGCAGGGCCCCGCACCGGAGGGCGGCGACTGGACCCTCGTACTCGACGAGGCACGCAAGCCCCTCCACTGGGCGCCGACATCGGACAAGGGCGACCGGATCCCCGTACGACCGCTGGGGGACACCGACTCCCTGCTGTCCGCACTCAACGAGTCCGTCGCCTCCCCCACCGGCCTGATCGCCCGCGTCGACGCCGACGGTGTCCTCACCGGCGTCTCGTCCCGCGACGACATCCACGAGCACGCGGGCAACGCGCACAGCGAAGCGCGAGTGGCCGCATGACCATCGACTGGTCGTGGATATCCGACCACACCGACGACCTGACCACCCTCACGGTCTCCCACCTCCAGGCGGCCCTGTCCGCGGTCTTCTTCGGCCTGCTGATCTCGCTCCCGCTCGCGGTCGTGGCCCACCGGATCCGCCCGCTGCGCGGGTTCCTGCTCGGCTTCTCGAACGTGCTGTTCACGATCCCGTCGATCGCGATCTTCGTGCTGCTGCTCCCGGTCAGCGGCCTGACCCGCACGACGACCGTCATCGGCCTGACGGTCTACACGCTGGTCGTGCTGCTGCGGAACACGGTCGAGGGGCTCGACTCCGTCCCCGCGAAGACGAAGGAGGCGGCGAAGGCGATGGGCACGCGCCCGT
Source organism: Streptomyces sp. NPDC050211 (assembly GCF_040656035.1). Taxonomy (NCBI): domain Bacteria; kingdom Bacillati; phylum Actinomycetota; class Actinomycetes; order Kitasatosporales; family Streptomycetaceae; genus Streptomyces; species Streptomyces sp. NPDC050211. The sequence goes on along the minus strand of NZ_JBFALC010000023.1, from coordinate 42,836 downwards.
TGCGCACGCTCCTCACGGTCGAACTCCCCCTCGCCCTCCCCGTGATCATGGCGGGCGTACGGATCGCGACCGTCATGTCCATCTCCCTGGTCTCCGTCGCGACCTACATCGGCGACGGCGGCCTCGGCCAGCTGTTCACGGACGGCTTCCAGCGCAACTTCCCGACCCCGGTGATCGTAGGAGTGGTCCTCACACTGCTGCTCGCCGTGGTCGCGGACGCGCTCCTGGTCGCCCTCCAGTACGCCCTCACCCCGTGGAAGAGGCGGCGAGCCTGATGTACGAACTCTTCAAGGACCTCGGCAGCTGGCTGACCAGCGGCGCGCAGTGGCAGGGCTCCGACGGCATCGCCCACCGCCTCGCCGAGCACCTCCAGTACTCGCTGCTCGCGACCCTCATCGCGGCCGCGATCGGCCTCCCCCTCGGCCTGCTGATCGGCCACACCGGCAAGGGCGCCTTCGTCGCGATCAACCTCGCGTCCTTCGGCCGCGCGCTGCCGACCGTCGGCCTGGTCGTGCTGGTCTTCCTCGCCAGCGGCCTGTCCATGACCCCGGTGTACGTCGCCCTGGTCGCCCTCGCGGTCCCCGCGATCGTCACCAACACCTACGCCGGCATGACGGCCGTGGACCCCGATGTGAAGGACGCGGCGAAGGGCCAGGGCATGCGCGCCCACCAGGTTCTCTTCCAGGTGGAACTCCCCCTCGCCCTCCCCCTGATCATGACCGGCCTGCGCCTGGCGCTGATCCAGGTCGTCGCCACGGCCACCATCGCCGCGTATGTCTCCTTCGGCGGCCTGGGCCGCTACGTCTTCGACGGCCTGGCCCAGCGCGACCTCGTGCAGGTGATGGGCGGCGCGGTCCTCGTCGCCGTGATCGCCATCGGCCTCGACCTCGCCCTCTCCGGCCTCCAGCGCTTCCTTTTCCGCCACCGCACCGCCTAGGGAACCCGCAATGAATCGTCGTACGCTCCTCGGCGGCCTGTTCGCAGCAGGCTCCGTCACCGCCCTGTCCGCCTGCTCCAGCGGCGTCACCTCCCTCGACGGCCAAGGCACCACCAGCGGTGGCGGCGGCTCCAGCAAGAGCGGCATCACCATCGGCACCGCCAACTTCACCGAGAACCAGGTGCTGGGCTACCTCTACGCGGCCGTCCTGGAGTCGGCCGGCGTCAAGACGACCGTCCGCCCCAACCTCGGCACCCGCGAGATCCTCATCCCCGCGCTCAAGGGCGGCGACATCGACCTCCTCCCCGAGTACCAGGGCGCCCTGCTGCACTACCTCGACACCAAGTCGACGGCCACGGAGGAGGGCGAGATGCAGAACGCCCTCGCCATGGCCCTCCCCGCCGGCCTCCAGGTCCTGCCGTACGGCCAGGCCGAGGACTCCGACGCCTTCGCCGTCACCCAGGAGACCGCGAAGAAGTACGGCCTGACCTCCCTCGCCGACCTGAAGAAGCAGAACGGCAAGCTGGTCATCGGCGCGGCGCCCGAGGTCAAGAAGCGCGAGGTGGGTGTCGTAGGCCTGAAGGAGGTGTACGGGGTGGAGTTCAAGGAGTTCAAGTCGCTGGACTCCTCCGGTCCGCTGGTCAAGGGCGCCCTCAAGAAGGGCGACGTGGACGTGGCGAACCTCTTCACCACCGACACCGACATCGTGGCCAACGACTGGGTGGTCCTGTCCGACCCCAAGAACCTCATCCCCGGCCAGCACATCGTCCCCCTCATCGCCGACCGCAAGGCCGACTCCACCGTCCGCAAGGCGCTCGCACAGCTCGGCAACGTCCTGACCACGGCCCAGCTCACCGAGCTGAACCGCCAGGTCGACAAGGACAAGAAGGACCCGGAGGACGTGGCGAACGACTACGCCAGGCAGCACGGGCTCACCAAGTAGCCCGAGGACGAACAGGGGGGCTAACCCCAGTGCGGCCCCCGTCCGCCCTGCCTACCGTGGAGCGCATGACGGGAATGGACGCGCGGGACGCCGAAGTCAAGAAGGAACTCAACGCCACCCTGCAGGCTCGCAGGGAGCTGGGCGAGGAGTACGAGTCAGCGCTGGTCGACTCGTTCCTGGAGAAGGTCGACCAGCGCATCGACGGCGCGGTGGAGCGCCGGGTGCGCCGGCAGCTCGCCGAGCAGCAGATGGTGGTGGCCCGCGACTCCCGGTCGCCGAAGGCCAACGACTCCGACACCTTCGGCGAACGCTGGGGCTTCGGGATCGTCTCGCTGATCCTCGCGGTACCGCTGTCCGGGATCGGCGGCGGCGTCGCGGATCTGCCGGGCCTGCTCGTCGCCTGGGCGGGCATCGTCGGCGTCAACGTCGTCCAGGCCGCCCGCAACAACCCCGGCCTGTTCCGCCGGCGCCGCAAGTCCTCCCAGGACAGCGACTGGGAGGGGTGACCGCGCGGGCCCTCAGGCCTGGCGGGTCGGCAGGACCATGACCTGCCGCAGGTTGACGTGGCCCGGCCTGCTGACCGTGTACGTCACCAGGTCGGCGACCTCCTCGGACGTCAGCGAGCCCACCGCGGTGACCATCGCGTCCAGCTCCCCGGCCCGCACCGGATCGGTGACGTGGTCCCGCAGCTCGCTGTCGGTGAAGCCGGGCTCCACGTTGGTGACCCGTACGTCCCGCGGGCCGAACTCGGTGCGCAGGCACTGGGAGAGATGGGTGAGCGCGGCCTTGGTCGCCCCGTACACCGCGTAGTTCGGGAACGTCAGATGCGCGCCGACGGACGAGATGTTCACCAGGTCCGCGGTACGCCCCTCGGCAGCGACGCCGATCAGGTCCCCGGTGAACGCGCCGGTGATCCGCAGCACCCCGCTCACATTGGTGTCGATCATCCGCGTCCAGGCGGCGACGTCCCCCTGGTCGATGGGGCTCGGCACCATCACACCGGCGGAGTTGACGACCAGGTCCACGGCCCCGTACGCCCCCTGGACCCGGTCCTTGGCCGCCGCCACGGACGCGTCATCGGTGACGTCGGCGACGACCGCGAGGGCCTCGCCCCCGTCCGCCCGGATCTTCCCGGCGATCGCCTCCAGCCGCTCCCCGCGCCGGGCCAGCAGCGCGACCCGCACACCCTCCGCGGCCAGCTGCAGGGCGATGGCCTCACCGATGCCGCTGGCGGCTCCGGTCACGACGGCGGTACGGCCGTTCAAGCTCTCGTACGACATGAAGTACTCCCAGGTCGCGGCCGGGGCGTCTCCCCGGCGGCACCGACCACACTGGGCGCCCGCCGGCGCCTTACCCAGGGATGAGCTTTTCCTGGGTCTGGCAGAACCAGGTTCGCGAGCGCGCCAGCGCCTACGCTCGAAGCCATGGACGGGGAACTCGGAGATTTTCTGCGCTCGCGCCGCGCTCGTATCCAGCCCGCGGAGGTGGGGCTGCCCTCGTACGGGCGGCGCCGGGTGCCGGGGCTGCGCCGCGAGGAGGTGGCGCAGCTGGCCGGGGTGAGTGTCGACTACTACGTGCGGCTCGAACAGGGGCGGGGGCCGCATGTGTCGGACGCGGTCCTGGACGCGGTGGCGCGGGTGCTGCGGCTGGACGAGACGGAGTGCGCGTATCTGCGGACGGTGGCCCGGCCCCGCCGCTCGCGCGAACACCGCCCGCCGACGCCCCGGGTCCGGCCCGGCGTCCAGCTGATACTCGACGGCATGGAGCGCACCCCGGCCTATGTGCTGGGCCGCCATCTGGATGTCCTCGCCTGGAACGCCCTCGGCGACGCGGTCGGCGGCTTCAGCCGCGTGCCCCGCGCCGCGCGCAACCTGCCGCACCAGGTCTTTCTCGCCCCCGACGCGCACGACCGCTACCCCGACTGGCCCGCGGTCGCCGCCCAGGTGGTCGCCCATCTACGACTGGACGCCGGCCACCATCAGGGCGACCCCGACCTGTCCGCCCGGGTCGGCGAACTCTCCGTCAAGAGCGAGGACTTCCGCCGGCTGTGGGCGGACCACCAGGTCGAGGCCTGCGTATGCGGAGTGAAACGCATCCAGCACCCGGTCGCGGGCCTGCTGACCCTCCCCTACGAGACGCTGGCGGTCCAGGCGGACCCGGACCAGTCGATCGTGGTCTACACGCCGGAACCGGGTTCGGAGACGGCGGAGAGGCTGGCGCTGCTGGGGAGTTGGGCGAGCACGAACGCCCGCTGAAAAAGCTTTCGCGGGGACCGCCGCACCCCCGTTACCGGGGGGCGGGACGACGGCGGTCCCCGCGAGGGACGCGTGCCGGGTCAGGCCGGGCTTGCGCGTCCTAGGCGTCCATGGAGGTCCGGGAGCCGCTCCGGAGGTCCTTGACGCCGTTCGGCGTCGGCCGGGGCGGGGAGCCGCTCCCGCCCTGCCGACACCCACTAATGTGCCGGACCCGTGTTAAGCGGGTGCTGCGCGGACGTGACGCGCTCGTACCACTTCCGCGAAGTCCACGAAGGCCGTTGATCACCGCAAGTTCCCCACGTCCACGGTCCGTTCACCGGACGTTTCCCGCTCAGGGCCTGCCCGGCCCTACTTCCCGCCCTTGGCGAGGAAGGCCAGCAGGTCCTGTCGGCCGATCACGCCGGTCGGCTTGCCCTCGACCAGGACGATCGCCGCGTCCGCCTTGCCCAGCACGGACATCAGGTCCGCGACCGGCTCGCCGGAGCCGACCTGCGGCAGCGGCGGGGACATGTGCTTCTCCAGCGGGTCCTCCAGCGAGGCCGTCTTGGTGAACAGCGCGTCGAGCAGCTCCCGTTCGACCACGGAACCGACCACCTCGGCGGCCATCACGTCCGGGTGCCCGGCGCCCGGCTTGACGATCGGCATCTGCGAGACGCCGTACTCGCGCAGCACCTCGATTGCCTGGCCGACCGTTTCGTCCGGGTGCATATGGACGAGGTGGGGGATGGCGCCGTGCTCCTTGTCGTCGAGCACGTCGGCGACGCGGGCGCTGGGGCCCTCGTCCTCCAGGAAGCCGTAGTCGGCCATCCACTCGTCGTTGAAGATCTTGCTGAGGTAACCGCGTCCGCTGTCGGGCAGCAGGACGACCACGACATCGTCCGGCCCGAGCCGCTCGGCGACCCGCAGCGCCGCGACGACGGCCATACCGCAGGAACCGCCGACCAGCAGCCCCTCTTCCTTGGCCAGCCGCCGGGTCATCTGGAACGAGTCCTTGTCGGAGACCGCCACGATCTCGTCGGCGACCGTCCGGTCGTACGCAGTAGGCCAGAAGTCCTCACCGACGCCCTCGACGAGATACGGCCGCCCGGACCCGCCCGAGTACACGGACCCCTCCGGGTCGGCGCCGACGACCCGCACCTTGCCGTCGCTGACGTCCTTCAGATACCGCCCGGTGCCGGAGATGGTCCCGCCGGTGCCGACGCCGGTCACGAAGTGCGTGATCCGTCCCTCCGTCTGCTCCCACAGCTCGGGGCCGGTGGAGTGATAGTGCGAGAGGGGGTTGTTGGGGTTGGAGTACTGGTCGGGCTTCCACGCGCCGGGCGTCTCGCGCACGAGGCGGTCGGAGACGTTGTAGTACGAGTCGGGGTGCTCGGGGTCGACGGCGGTGGGGCATACGACCACCTCGGCGCCGTAGGCCCGCAGCACATTGATCTTGTCGGTGCTCACCTTGTCGGGGCACACGAAGATGCACTTGTACCCCTTCTGCTGGGCCACGATGGCCAGCCCCACACCGGTGTTGCCGCTGGTCGGCTCGACGATCGTGCCGCCGGGCCGCAGCTCCCCGCTCTTCTCCGCGGCCTCGATCATGCGCAGCGCGATGCGGTCCTTCACCGAGCCGCCCGGGTTGAAGTACTCCACCTTGGCCAGGACGGTGGCCCTGATGCCCTTGGTGACGTTGTTGAGCCTCACCAGCGGGGTGTTGCCGACGAGACTGATCATCGAGTCGTGGAATTGCACCGTTGTCTCCGGATGCTTGCAAAAGAAGTGGTCGTGATTGGTTCCGCCAGCCTATGACCTTCGGCTTCAGCGTGGCGGTCGTTCACTCGCCGTTGAGATTGGGCGACGCCCCGTACGGGGCAAGCAGTGGATGTACGGCAATGAGGAGGTGGCGGCTACGTATGACGAGCATGTCGAGGGCGCGGGTGGCCCGGCGGATCGCGGCCGGCGCGGCGTACGGGGGCGGTGGGATCGGCCTGGCCGGCGCCGCGGCCGTGGGGCTGCTGCTGGCGGAGGTGCAGCTGGCCAAGCGCCATGTCAACAACGGCACGTCACCCCACCCGCCGAACGCGGACGGCCGGTACGGCGACACCTACACCACCCCTGACTCACCACCCCTGCGGCTGGCGATGCTGGGCGACTCCACGGCCTCCGGCCAGGGTGTGCGCCGGGCCGGCCAGACACCGGGCGCGCTGCTCGCCTCCGGGCTCGCGGCGGTGGCGGAACGGCCCGTGGAGCTGCGGAACGTGGCACTGCCGGGGGCCTGCTCGGACGACCTGGACCGCCAGGTGACGCTGGTCCTCGCGGACCCGGCGCTCACGCCCGACGTCTGCGTGATCATGATCGGCGCGAACGACGTCACGAATCGGATGCCGCCGACGCGCTCGGTGCGTCATCTCTCGGCGGCGGTACGGCGGCTGCGCACCGCCGGCGCGGAGGTGGTCGTCGGCACCTGCCCCGACCTCGGCACGATCGAGCCGGTCCAGCAGCCGCTGCGCTGGCTGGCCCGCCGGGCGTCCCGCCAACTGGCGGCGGCCCAGACGATCGGCACCGTCGAGCAGGGCGGGCGCACGGTGTCCCTGGGCGACCTGCTGGGCCCCGAGTTCGCGGCGAATCCGCGGGAACTCTTCGGCCCCGACCACTACCACCCGTCAGCGGAGGGTTACGCCACCGCCGCCATGGCCGTCCTCCCCACGGTCTGCGCCTCCCTCGGCCTCTGGCCGGCGGAGGAGGAGCGCCCCGACGCCTCCCGCCGCGAGGGCTTCCTCCCGGTGGCCCGCGCCGCGGCCGAGGCCGCCTCGGAGGCCGGCACGGAGGTCACGGCAGCGATGCCGACGGGACCGCGGGGACCGTGGGCACTGCTGAAGCGGAGGCGGCGCCGCCGGGTGACCGTCACGGACCCGGCGCCGCAACCGTCGTAGCACCACCCAAAAAGCAAGCGCTTAGAAAATTGCGGCCCTAGTCACACCGCCGCACCCGTGACCTGGGCCATACGTACGGGTAACTTCCCAACCAGCCCTGCCCGTATATCGCTCGTACGTCAATGGAGCCGTGATGCCCGAAGCCGTGATCGTCTCGACCGCCCGCTCCCCCATCGGCCGCGCCGGCAAGGGCTCCCTCAAGGACCTGCGCCCGGACGACCTGACCGCCACGATCATCCAGGCGGCCCTCGCCAAGGTTCCCGGGCTCGACCCCAGGGACATCGACGACCTGATGCTCGGCTGTGGCCTCCCCGGCGGCGAGCAGGGCCACAACCTCGGCCGGATCGTCGCCGTGCAGATGGGCATGGACCACCTCCCCGGCTGCACGATCACCCGCTACTGCTCCTCGTCCCTCCAGACGAGCCGCATGGCCCTGCACGCCATCAAGGCCGGCGAGGGCGACGTCTTCATCTCGGCCGGCGTCGAGATGGTGTCCCGCTACGCCAACGGCTCCTCCGACATGCCCGGCGCGCGCAACCCGCTGTTCGCCGACGCCGAGGCCCGCACCGCCGCCGTAGCCGAGTCCGAGGGCTCCACCTGGCACGACCCGCGGGAGGACGGCCTCCTCCCCGACCCGTACATCGCCATGGGCCAGACCGCCGAGAACCTCGCCCGGGCGAAGGGCATCACCCGCCAGGACATGGACGAGTTCGGCGTCCGCTCGCAGAACCTCGCCGAGGAAGCCATCAAGAACGGCTTCTGGGAGCGCGAGATCACCCCGGTCACCCTCCCCGACGGCACGGTCATCAGCAAGGACGACGGCCCCCGCCCGGGCGTCACCATGGAGGGCGTGGCAGGCCTGAAGCCGGTCTTCCGCCCCGACGGCCTGGTCACCGCCGGCAACTGCTGCCCCCTGAACGACGGCGCCGCCGCGGTCGTGATCATGTCCGACACCAAGGCCCGCGAGCTCGGCCTCACGCCCCTCGCCCGCATCGTCTCCACCGGCGTCTCGGGCCTGTCCCCCGAGATCATGGGCCTCGGCCCGGTGGAGGCCAGCAAGCAGGCCCTCCAGCGCGCCGGCCTGACCATCGACGACATCGACCTGGTCGAGATCAACGAGGCGTTCGCCGCGCAGGTGATCCCCTCCTACCGCGACCTGGGCATCGACATCGACAAACTGAACATCAACGGCGGCGCCATCGCCGTGGGCCACCCCTTCGGCATGACCGGCGCCCGCATCACCACCACGCTCATCAACTCCCTCCAGTTCCACGACAAGCAGTTCGGCCTGGAGACGATGTGCGTCGGCGGCGGCCAGGGCATGGCCATGGTCATCGAGCGCCTGAGCTGAGCCCCTGAGTAGTCAACTCACGACCCAGCGTGAGACTTCGGCCCAGAACCCCTGAAACTCCAAGGTTCTGGGCCGTTTTGTGATCCAATCTCCCCCAGGATGTGACCTATCTCCCTCGCGAGAGGGATTTACGCAGCTCAGAGCCGTTTCACGACCAAACATCAGGCCCAAAGACCTGTCCCATTCGTGACGTTACGCACTGACAGCGGGATAGTCCTCCCTTCAAGCTGATGTAGGAAGTCGGGGGTCGACTTTGAACCGGGAGTACGTCAGTGAGCGCCATGCCGATCGCCTTGCTGCTCACCACGGCCGCCACAGGCGCCGTGGGCGTCGCCGTCCTGCGCACCCTCGTGGTGCTGCGCCGGCAGGTCGCGGCCCTGCACACCGAGCTGGCCGAGAGCCGCACCACCGCCCGCCCGCGCGTGCCCGCCGCACGCCCCTCCGCCGACGTCGATGAGATACGCGCCGCCGTGACCGAGGCCCTCGCCGAGGAGCGCGAGCGCGAGCTGGCCGAGGCACGCGCCTTCTGGGCCGCCCAGGAGGCCCGTGACGCCGACGCGCCGACCCTGCTGGGCCTCTCCGACAGCGAGATCTTCCTGCCCCGCCAGAGCGACTTCGCGGGCCTGGAACCGCTCGAGCCGGTCACCGAACCGGGCACGGACGCCGACGAGTACGCCGGAGACTCCCCCGAGTTGGCCGCGGCCCGCCGCCGCCACCCCTCCCACCCGGACTTCGTCCCCGTCCAGTCACCGGTCGTCAACGACCACGAGCGCACCGTAGCCACCCTCGAGGAACTCGCCGCCGACCGCGTAGAACTCACCGACGTCCGCCCCGGCCCCCTAGGCACCCTCGACGTCTACGTCTTCGCCGACGGCACCACCCTCTGCATGACCCCCGGCCACCGAGAAACAGCAGAACGCCTCGCAAAGGCCCTCACCCAAGGCAAAACCCCCACCCTCCTGGGCGGCTCAGGCATCTCAGGTGCGTACACGCTGACGTTCGAGTGCGGCGAAGAGACGGTCTACATCTTGGCGGACAGGGTCATAGCGTCCCTTTAGGGGCGCGGGGAACTGCGCGACAAGCCACAACGCACCCGCAGACGCCAACGCACCCTAGACCCCCGCCCTCTTCTGCGCCTCAACCACCATCCGCACAGCCTCCTCAACCTCACCCTCGCTCTGAAGCACAACAGCCAAGTCATGCACAGCAACGGTGATTTGATCGGCGGCGGCAAACATCCCCGCGTCCGGCATCTCCCGAGGCTCGACCTCAGGCGCCTCCACAACCTGCGCCCACCGAGCCAACTCCCGGGCCAACCCCAATGCCTCAGCGGCAGCACCCCGCTGCAGCCGACTCTGCGGAGCAGCCCGCAACCGATCGGCAAAGTGATCCACAGCTCGAGTCAAGGGCGTCGTATCAACCACGCACCGAGCCTACGCAGTCTCCCCGCACTGTTGCCAACACGCGAACGCTCAGGCACGGTGACCTGAAGGACCGGCTTACATCCCATGCGTCCGGAGGCGCCGATGTCCCACGTCCTCTCCGAGGAGACCCACCGCAACATGCTCGCCCGCATCCCGCATTGCACCGGTCGTGAAGTATCCGACTGGCTCCGCACCGTCGACGAAGGCCCCGCCCTCTTCCGCTTCGAGGAGAAGGTCAGCTGGCTCCGGCACGAACACAACCTCGCGTACGGCCACGCGAAGGCGATCATTCACGAGTACGACCTGAGGAGGGCCGCGCGCAAGTTCTTCTAGGCGCGCACAACGGAGAAGGGCCCCGAGCGAACCCGGGGCCCTTCCGCACAACCGACGTGGATCAGTCGCTGCTTCAGTCCGAAGTCAGTCGGAACTGTTGAGGATCGCGATGATCCGCAGGAACTCCATGTAGATCCAGACCAGCGTCAGCGTGAGGCCGAAGGCCGCCAGCCACGCCTCCTCACGCGGCGCTCCGTACGCGATGCCGTCCTCGACCTGCTTGAAGTCCAGGGCGAGGAAGCACGCGCCGAGCAGGATGCCGACGACACCGAAGATGATGCCGAGCGGGCCGCTGCGGAAGCCGAGGCCGTCGCCGCCGCCGAAGACGGCGAACAGCATGTTGATGACCATCAGCATGATGAAGCCGAGCGCGGCCGCCATCACGAAGCCGTAGAACCGGCGGTTGACGCGGATCCAGCCGGCCTTGTACGCCACCAGCACACTGGCGAAGACCGCCATCGTGCCGAGCACGGCCTGCATGGCCGCGCCGTCGGCGATGCGGTTGTCGACGATGCTGGACAGGACGCCGAGGAAGACACCCTCGAACGCCGCGTACGCCAGGATCAGCGCAGGCGAGGCCTTGCGCTTGAAGGCCTGGACCAGGGCCAGGACCATGCCGATCAGCGCGGCACCGATGCCGATGCCGTACGACCGACTGATGTTCGCGTCGTCGACGGGCAGCAGCGCCCAGGCGAGCGCGGCCGTGACGATCAGAACGCCGAGCGTGGTACCGGTGCGCATGATGACGTCGTCGATCGTCATGCGGCCGGTGGTGACCGGGGCCTGCGGCGGAGCGCCGTGCTGCAGGTCCTGCTGGGCGTACGGGTTCTGCGCGTAGGGGTTCTGCGCGTACGGGTTGCCGGCCTGCGGCTGCGCGTACGGGTTGCCCTGCGTGCCCACAGCTGCGCCCCCGGCCTGCGGCGCGGTGTTGAAGCCCGCGTGGCCGTTGTCGCGGCTGAACCCCCGTCGCGAGAAGACCGGGTTGCTGCTCCTCATTTCACTCCTCCATGGCCACCCTGCGTGGCTGCCTTGGCTCAAGAGTAATAGGTAGGCAAAGGATTGACCCTAGTGCTTGGGGAGGATCTTTCCCTCGTCGTGCTGCGCAACACGCTACGCGGGCGCTTGATTCCCGGCACGGGTGGGCCGCACTCATGACCAACCTGCGACATGGCCTCACCCGAACGGAAACCCGGTGTACCCCTCGGCGAGGTCCGTCTCGGCCGCCCGGGACGCCGCGATCCGCTCCAGCCGCGCCAGCTGCAGCCGGTCCTCGAAGGCGGTGGCGTCGGGGGCGGGGTGCAGCAGGGTCGTCATGTCGTAGGAGAACCGCTCGGCCTGCCACACCCGCCGTAGACACGTCTCCGAATAGGCGTCGAGCCGCTCCGCCGAACCGGTCTCCTTCTCGTACGACAGTGCCCGCGCGAAGGTGACGACGTCCCCGACGGCCAGGTTCAGCCCCTTCGCCCCGGTGGGCGGCACGATGTGCGCGGCGTCCCCGGCGAGGAAGAGCCGCCCGTGCCGCATGGGCTCATGGACGTACGACCGCATGGGCGTGACCGACTTCTGGGTGATCGGCCCGCGCTCCAGCCGCCAGTCGTCGGCGGTCTCGAAGCGCCGCTCCAGCTCGTCCCAGATCGCCGCGTCGGACCACTCCTGCGCGTCGGTGCCTTCCGGCACCTGGAGGTAGAGCCGGGACACGGACGGGGAGCGCATGGACAGAAGGGCGAAGCCGCGGTCGTGGCGGGCGTAGACCAGCTCGTCGTGGGAGGGCGGTACGTCGGCGAGGATGCCGAGCCAGCCGAAGGGGTACGTCCGTTCGAACGTGCGGGTGAGTTCGGCGGGGATCGCCTGCCGGGCCACTCCCCAGAAGCCGTCGCAGCCGACGACGTACTCACACTCCAGGACGTCCTCACGCCCCTCGTGCCGGAACCGCACCCGCGGGCTGCCGGTCTCCGCGCCCTCGACGGCCAGTGCCTCGGCGTCGAACAGCAGCGGGCCGCCCTCCTTGAGCTGGAGGGCGATGAGGTCCTTGCAGACCTCGGTCTGCGCGTACACCATCACGGACCGGCCGCCGGTCAGCTCCGGGAAGTCGACGCGGTGGCGCCTGCGGTCGAAGCGCAGCTCGATACCGTCGTGCCGCAGCCCCTCCCGGTCCATGCGCTCCCCGGCCCCGGCCGCGCGCAGCACGTCGACCGTGCCCTGCTCCAGGATCCCGGCGCGCTGCCGCTGCTCCACGTAGGCGCGGTCGCGGCTCTCCAGGACGACCGAGTCGATCCCGGCGTTGTGGAGCAGCCGGGCGAGAAGGAGCCCGGCGGGGCCGGCTCCGATGATGCCGACGGTGGTGCGCATCGATCGCTCCGTTCGTGTAGTGAATTTTTATTCACCATTTTCTGAACGCGAGTCTCCGACGGCGCAGGCACGAAGTCAAGAAGCGGCCGCGAAGGCGGCCGCGCGAAGGTCGGAAGGTGCCCGGAACCGGACTTGAACCGGTACGCCCGCGAGGGGCAGCGAGGTTTAAGCTCGCCGTGTCTGCATTCCACCATCCGGGCAGGCCATGGGCTCCGCATCGAGGTTCCGAGCCTATCGGGACGCATCCCTCGAACAGCGGACGGGCGGACCCATGTTGTCTTATTTTATTGACGCCTGAGGGTGCATCAGCACGCGGAACGCGCCATCCGCACTTGCCACCAGCCTTTCGTGCGGTGCCCGGTGGCGTATACGGAATGACGGAATTTCACCGCCCGAACGAGGGGGCTCCACCTGTTCTTGACGAGTGGCCTCCGTGTCGTTCTTCAAGCGGGCCTCGGTTCAGGGTCGAGCGTCATCCCCAGGTATGACACAACCGCCCGCGGTCCGACCGAAGTCGCCCCCCGGAACCAGAACAGCGGGTGACTACACGGCGAGGGACGGCCGGGACGATGGATGACGTCCCCAGCACATCACCGTCGTCCTCAGGAGCGCCTTCTCGTGACCACCGCATCCATCGCCGGCCGGGCCACCGCCGTGGCCGCGCGCGCCACGGATCTGTCGAAGATCTACGGACAGGGCGAGACCCAGGTGGTCGCCCTCGACCGGGTCTCCATCGAGTTCCGCCAGGCCGAGTACACCGCGATCATGGGCCCGTCCGGGTCCGGCAAGTCCACGCTGATGCACTGCGTGGCCGGCCTCGACACCTTCTCCTCCGGTTCCGTGCGCATCGGTGAGACCGAGCTGGGCTCCCTGAAGGACAAGCAGCTGACGAGGCTGCGCCGGGACAAGATCGGCTTCATCTTCCAGGCGTTCAACCTGCTGCCGACGCTGACGGCGCTGGAGAACATCACGCTGCCCATGGACATCGCCGGCCGCAAGCCGGACAAGCAGTGGCTGAACAACGTGATCGAGATGGTGGGTCTGAGGGACCGGCTGAGCCACCGCCCCACCCAGCTCTCCGGCGGCCAGCAGCAGCGCGTCGCGGTCGCCCGCGCGCTCGCCTCCCGGCCCGAGATCATCTTCGGCGACGAGCCGACCGGAAACCTCGACTCGCGCTCCGGCGCCGAGGTGCTGGGCTTTCTGCGCAACTCCGTACGGGAGTTGGGGCAGACGGTCGTGATGGTCACGCACGACCCGGTGGCCGCCGCGTACGCGGACCGGGTGGTCTTCCTCGCCGACGGCCGGATCGTCGACGAGATGTACCGGCCGACCGCGGACAACGTGCTCGACTTCATGAAGCAGTTCGACGCGAAGGGCCGCACCAGCTGATGTTCCGCACCGCCCTGCGCAACGTACTCGCGCACAAGGCCCGGCTGTTGATGACCGTGCTCGCCGTGATGCTCGGCGTCGCGTTCGTCTCCGGCACCCTGGTCTTCGCCGACACCCTCTCCAACGCCTTCCGCAACCAGTCGGCGAAGAGCTACGACGACGTCGCCGTCTCCATCACCTCGTACGCCAACACCGACGACGCCAAGGAAGAGCCCGGCCTCTCCCGCAAGACCCTCGACAAGGTCTCCGCGGTGGACGGCGTCGCCGCCGTGTCCGGCCGCGTCGATGGCTTCGCCGGGGTCGCCGACCCCGACGGGAAGCTGATCGGCGTCGGCTGGTCCAACAAGGGGTCCAACTTCGCCCCCGGCAAGGACGGCAAGGACCCCGCCTACACGTTCACCGAGGGCTCCGGCCCGGTGAAGGACGGTCAGATCGCCCTGGACAAGGAGTCCGCGGCCAAGGGCGAGTACCAGGTCGGCGACCGGGTCCGGGTCGCCACCAACGGGCCGGTGAAGGAGTTCACCCTCAGCGGTGTGTTCACCACCGAGGACGGCGCGGTGAACGCCGGCGGCAGCCTCGTCCTGTTCGACACCGCCGTCGCCCAGAAGCAGTACCTCAAGCCGGGCTACTTCGAGAGCGCCACCGTCTCCGCCGCCCCCGGCGCGACCGACACGAAGATCCTGGCCGCGGTCAAGCAGCTGCTGCCGGAGAACGCCGAGGCCGAGACCGGCCAGGCGCTCGCGGACCAGCAGGCCGAAGAGATCGAGTCGGGTCTTGGCAGTCTCAAGCAGGTCCTGCTCGGCTTCGCGGGCATCGCGCTCTTCGTCGGGATCTTCCTGATCTCCAACACCTTCACGATGCTGGTCGCCCAGCGCACCAGGGAGATCGCCCTGATGCGGGCGGTCGGTGCGTCGCGCAAGCAGATCACCCGCTCGGTACTCGCCGAGGCCGCGGTGGTGGGCCTGGTCGCCTCGCTGATCGGCTTCGTCCTCGGCGTCGGGCTCGCGGTCGGTCTGCGGTCCGGGATGGCCGCGTTCGGCATGAAGATGCCGGACGGCCCGCTGATCCTGTCCGTCACACCGGTGATCGCCGCGATCGCCGTCGGTGTGCTGCTCACGATGTTCGCCGCCTGGCTGCCCGGTCGCCGGGCCGCGAAGATCCCGCCGGTGGCGGCCATGAACAGCCTCCACGCGGTGGCCACCACCAAGTCGCTGGTGCTGCGCAACTCCATCGGTACGGCCATCACCGGCCTCGGCGCGGCCGCGATCGTGGCGGGTGCCTCGACCGGCGGCAGCGACGGCCGGATGTACATCGGGGTGGGCGCGTTCTTCGCGCTGGTCGGTGTGATCATCCTGATCCCGCTGCTGTCCCGGCCCGTGATCGCGCTCGTCCGTCCGCTGCTCGTCGGCCCGTTCGGGGTGGCCGGCAAGCTGGCCGGCCAGAACGCGGTCCGCAACCCGCGCCGCACCGGAGCCACCGCCTCGGCGCTGGCGATCGGACTGACGCTGGTGACCGGCCTGTCGGTGCTCGGTGTCACGGTCGGCACGGCCATCGACAAGATGACCACGGACAACATCAAGGCCGACTACATGGTCTCGATGGCGAACGGCCAGGACCTCGACCAGTCCGCACTGACGGCGCTGGAGAAGGCCAAGGGCGTCTCGGCGGTCTCTCCGCAGCAGGACGTCGGCCTCATGGTCGGTGCCGACGACTGGGTGTCCGCTTCGGGGGTCACCCCGGGCGCCATCCAGCACGTCCTGAACGTCGACGTCGTCAGCGGCGACATCGACTCGCTCGCCAAGGGTCAGATCGCGGTCGCCGAGAAGACGGCCAAGAGCAAGGGCTGGAAGACCGGCGACAGGGTCAACGTCACCTACACCGACGAGAAGAAGGCCACGCTGACGGTCGGCGCCGTCTACAAGGACAGCGAGTTCCTCTCCCCCGTGCTCATCGACACCAAGGTCGTGAACCCGCACGAGGTGAGGCCGTACATCCCGCAGATCTTCGTGAAGACGGACGGCGGCGCGACCGCGGCGAACGAGCAGGTCCTCACCGACGCGCTGGGCGACAACCCCGCGATCACGATCATGGACCAGCAGGACATCCGCAACGAGTTCGGCGGCGCCATCAACACCCTGCTGAACATCATGTACGGCCTGCTGGCGATGGCCCTGATCATCGCCGTGCTGGGCGTCGTCAACACGCTCGCGATGTCGGTCTTCGAACGGCAGCAGGAGATCGGCATGCTGCGGGCGATCGGTCTCGACCGGCGACGGGTGAAGCGGATGGTCCGGCTGGAGGCCGTGGTCATCTCGGTGTTCGGCGCGGTCATCGGCATCGGTCTCGGCTCGTTCCTCGGCTGGGCGATCGGCGAGACCATCGCAGAAGAGATCCCGGGCTACGCGCTGGTCCTGCCCTGGGACCGGATCGGGATCTTCCTGGTGCTGGCCGGACTGGTCGGCGTCCTGGCCGCCCTGTGGCCGGCCCGCAACGCCGCGAGGCTGAACATGCTCAACGCGATCAAGACGGAATAGCCGTACGAGCACAAGGGCCCCGCTCCCGGGAGGGAGCGGGGCCCTTGGCGTTTCAGGCCCAGATGCGGGAGCGCAGCGGCATCCCCGAGTCACCCGATGCGGGTGTGCGGACGGCCAGCACCTGGTTGACGCCGATGCGGTTGTGCTCGAAGGACAGCGCGCAGGCCGCCATGTACAGCAGCCAGACGCGGGCGCGGCCCGGGCTGGTGAGCCGTACCGCATGGGCCCAGTCGGCCTGCAGATTGGCGACCCAGCGGCGCAGGGTGAGGGCGTAGTGCTCGCGGATCGCCTCGACGTCCCGCACCTCGAACTGCGCTCGCTCCAGCTGGGTCACCGTGGTGCCGATGGGGGCGAGTTCGCCGTCGGGGAAGACGTAGGAGTCGATGAAATCGTCCACGCTGTACGTCGACTCGTCGCGCTGCGGGCGGCGGGCGATCTGGTGGTTGAGCAGCCGTCCGCCGGGCTTGAGCAGGGCGTACAGGGTGCGGGCGTACTCCAGGTAGCGGGCGGAGCCGACGTGTTCGGCCATGCCGATGGAGGAGATCGCGTCGTACGGCTCGTCGGCGACGTCCCGGTAGTCCTGCACCCGGATCTCCACCTTGTCCGTCAGCCCCTCGCCCGCGACGCGCTTACGGGCGTACGCGGCCTGCTCGTGGGACAGGGTGATGCCGACGACGCTCACGCCGTGCTCACGGGCGGCGTGGATGGCCATGGAACCCCAGCCGCAGCCGACGTCGAGCAGCCGCTGACCGGGCGTCAGGGCGAGCTTGCGGCAGATGAGTTCGAGCTTGTCGCGCTGGGCGTCCTCCAGCGTCCCGGCGTCCTCCCAGTAGGCGCACGAGTAGACCATGGACGGGCCGAGGACGATCTCGTAGAAGTCGTTGCCGACGTCGTAGTGGTGGCTGATGGCGCGTCTGTCGCTGCGCTTGGTGTGGAGGTGGGCGCGACCGCGGCGGACCTCCTCGCGGGGCGGGGCGGGCGGCAGCGCGGGTCCGCCGAGCTTCACCAGTCCGCGTACGGCGGCCCGCACCTCGGGGTCGCGCAGCGCCTGGACGAGGGTCCGGTCGTCCTCCCCGCGCTCCCAGATGAACCCGGACATCAGGTCGAGGGCGGTGTAGAGGTCACCGTCGATGTCCAGGTCACCGGCGACCCAGGCACGGGCGAGGCCCAGTTCGCCCGGCTTCCACAGCAGCCGGCGCACGGCGCGGCGATTGCGTACGACGAGGGTCGGCGCACCCGGCGGCCCCGCCTGCGAACCGTCCCAGGCGCGGATGCGCACCGGGAGCGGGGCTCCCAGCATCTGTTCGACGAGGCTCTTCAGCCGCTGTGCGGCGTCTGGCATGGCGCACACCTCCATGACGGGGATCCCGGAATGTCCCCACACCACGTAAACAAATACAGGGGGAGTGCGCAGTCCCCCAAGAGCGTTACAACTGGGCAAAACAGCTGTAGCCAACAGCTACAACGCCGAAGGGCCTCCCGCACCACGGATGGCGGGAGGCCCTTCGGTTCGTTCAGCGATCGGAGCCCGTCAGGAGGCCTTGGCCTTCTCTTCGGTCTTCTTCTGCGTCGCCGCCGCAGGCGCCGGCGCCGGCTTGGCGGCCTCGTAGAACTCCTCGCGCGGGTGCTCCATCGCGCCGAGGGAGACGACCTCGCGCTTGAGGAACATGCCGAGGGTCCAGTCGGCGAAGACACGGACCTTGCGGTTCCAGGTCGGCATGGCCAGACCGTGGTAGCCGCGGTGCATGTACCAGGCGAGCCGGCCCTTGAGCTTGATCTTCATCTTGCCCATGACGATCATCGCGACGCCCTTGTGGAGGCCGAGCCCGGCCACCGCGCCCTTGTTGGCGTGGGCGTAGTCCTTCTGCGGGAAGCCCCGCATACCGGAGATCACGTTGTCGCCGAGCACCTTGGCCTGACGCAGCGCGTGCTGGGCGTTCGGCGGGCACCAGGCGTTCTCGTTGCCCGCCTTGCGGCCGATGAGGTCCGGGACCTGGGCGTTGTCGCCGGCGGCCCAGATGTAGTCGGTGCCCTTGACCTGGAGGGTCGGCTCGCAGTCGACGTGACCGCGGGGGCCGAGCGGCAGGCCGTAGCGAGAGAGGACCGGGTTGGGCTTGACGCCGGCGGTCCACACGATGGTGCTGGAGTCGACCTCGAGGCCGTTCTTCAGCACCACGTGGCCGTCGATGCAGGAGTCCATGGAGGTGGAGAGGTAGACCTCGACCCCGCGGGCCTCCAGGTGCTCCTTGCCGTACTGGCCGAGCTTGGGGCCGACCTCGGGAAGGATCTTGTCGGCGGCGTCGACGAGGATGAACCGCATGTCCTCGCGCGAGACGTTGGTGTAGTACTTGGCCGCGTCGCGGGCCATGTCCTCGACCTCGCCGATGGTCTCCGCGCCGGCGAAGCCACCGCCGATGAAGACGAAGGTGAGCGCCTTGCGGCGGATCTCCTCGTCGGTGGTGGAGGCGGCCTTGTCGAGCTGCTCCAGCACGTGGTTGCGCAGGCCGATGGCCTCCTCGATGCCCTTCATACCGATGCCCTGCTCGGCGAGGCCGGGGATCGGGAAGGTGCGGGAGACCGCGCCGAGCGCGACGACCAGGTAGTCGAAGGGCAGCTCGTACGCCTCGCCGACCAGCGGGGCGACGGTGGCGACCTTGCGGTCCTGGTCGATGGTGGTGACCCGGCCGGTGAGGACCTCCGCCTTGGGCAGCACACGTCGCAGCGGGACGACGACGTGGCGAGGGGAGATGTTGCCGGCGGCGGTTTCGGGGAGGAAGGGCTGGTAGGTCATGTACGACCGGGGGTCGACGACCGTGACGGTCGCCTCGCCGTAGCGCATCTTCTTCTGAATGCGCCGAGCTGCGTACAGGCCTACGTACCCACCGCCTACTACGAGGATCCTGGGACGCTCCGTGGTGCTCATGCCATCGAGTATCCACCTGCCCCAGGGGGGTGGCTCGTGCGCCCCTTCACAAGCTCCGGCAGAGGGTGTGTTATTCTGCGCGGCCCGCGTGACACAGGTCATGCCGACCGGGTGGAACCACCGTACCGGTCGACCCGTTGTCAATGCCGCGTGAGCTGCCTCTCCGCTCCGCCGGGGCCCGCGTGAGCCCCTCGAAACACCCTCCGCGACACCCTCGCGCAACGTCTCCGTCACGCACTCCCGAGCACGTCCACAGGCCCTCGGACCACCCGGAAGGACCAACCGGGGCCCGTTCGTCGCTCAACAGGGCAGAATTCCTTGTGAAGAACTTCACGAACTTTTCCGGCGGGGTGCCGCGGAGCGGCGTGTCACGCCCCTCGGATGCGCTCATACGTTATCCGGCCTGCTCAGCCGATGGCTACCGATGAGTAATAAACGAGAGCTACGCCACCGGTGCGTGTCGTTCACCCGTCAGCCACGCTCCGCGCGATATTGGACAGAAGTGTGCATAGCGTGCCCGCATGAGCACTTCACAGCTGGCCAAGAAGGCCACTTCGCGAATAGGCGCAGTCAGCGCGGTCCTGGGTATCGCTCTTGCGATGGGCGCGGTGACGACCGCATCCGCCGCCGCGACACCCGCCACTCACGCCGCCGTAAAGGCCACTCCGGCCAAGGGTGGCGGCCATGGCGACGATGGGGGGTGCAGCGGCCTCATCGTCCTACTCTGCAACTGACGGACAGCCCGCCCGGGCTGCGGCGACGGCCCCGGTTCCTCTCTATGAGGAGCCGGGGTCTTCTGCCACCTTGAAGGCGATGCCGTCGAGGATGTCGTGCTCGCTCACGACGACTTCCTCGGCGCCGATCCGCTCCATGATCGACAGGAGTACGAGGGCGCCCGCACCGATCACGTCCACGCGCCCCGGATGCATGGAGGGGATGGCCGCGCGCTCGGCGTGGGTGGAGTGCAGGAGCCGTTCGGTGATCTCCCGGACCCGGTCGTGCGAGACGCGGGAGTGGTGGATGGCGGCGGGGTCGTACTCGGGCAGGTCCTGCGCGATGGCGGAGACCGTGGTGACCGATCCGGCCAGGCCGACCAGCGTGCGCGCCTCGCGCAGCGGAACCGTCTGCTCGGCGAGGTCGAGGGCGGCGTCGATGTCGGCGCGCATGGCAGCGATCTGCTGCTCGCTCGGCGGGTCGGACACGACGCCATCGCGTACGAGGTGCCGCTCCGTCATCCGCACACAGCCGACGTCCACGGAGCGCGCGGCGCGCACATGCTCCTCGCCCACGACGAACTCGGTGGAGCCGCCCCCGATGTCCACCACGAGGTACGGCTTGTCGAGGTGATCGCTCCCCGCCAGTTCCTTCGTCGCCCCCGTGAACGAGAACTCCGCCTCCTGATCGCCCGAGATCACCTCGGGCTCCACCCCGAGAATGTCCAGCACCCCCCGCACGAACTCGTCCCGGTTCTCGGCGTCCCGCGAAGCCGAGGTGGCCACGAACCGCAGCCGCTCCGCCCCGTGCTCCTTGATGACCGCCGCGTACTCCCGGCACGCCGCGAACGTCCGCTCCAACGCCTCAGGCGCGAGCCGCCCGGTCCGGTCCACGCCTTGCCCGAGCCGCACGATCGTCATACGTCGGTCCAGATCGACGAGTTGACCGCTCTGAGGGTCCACGTCGGCGACGAGCAGCCGGATGGAGTTGGTACCGCAGTCGATGGCGGCGACGCGGCGGGTCACTGCTCGTCCTCCTTCGGCGCCGTCACACACGCCCCCTTGCGCCACCACTCCGGCAGCATCTCGATGGCCTCGTCGCCGAGCGGATTGACGCCGGGCCCCGCGGCCAGCGAGTGCGCGACCAGCACATGCAGACACTTCACCCGGTCCGGCATACCGCCCGCGCTCGGAAAGCCCTTGAGCTCATCGATCTCGTCCCGGCGCCGGATGTAGTCCTCGTGCGCGGAGCGATACGCGGCGGCCAGCTCCGGGTCGGTCTCCAGACGCGCCGTCATCTCCTTCATGACGCCGTTCGCCTCGAGCGTGCCGATCGCCGACGCGGCCTTGGGGCACGTCAGGTAGTACAGCGTCGGGAAGGGCGTCCCGTCGGGCAGTCGCGGCGCCGTCTCCACGACGTCCGGCTGCCCGCACGGGCACCGGTGCGCGATGGCACGCAGCCCGCGCGGCGGACGCCCGAGCTGCTGCTTGAAGGCCTCGACGTCCGCGTCGGTGGGCTCGGTGCGCGGAGTGGACGGCGGGGGCGTTTGCATCCTCGTACGACATTCTCTCTGTCAGTTCACTGGGCGGAGGCGTCGGACTTGTCGACCCCGTCCCAGACGTTCAGGTACCAGGGGCGGTCCGCCGCCCCGGTGTCGGCGCGCGACTGCTTCGCCGCGTGCGGGTCGACCACGATGAACCCGGTCTCCCCCGGCATCACATAGTGCAGCCGCCGCCGGATCTGCTGCTGGGCGTACGCGTCGTCCTGCCAGCGCGCCTTGAGGTCCCGCAGCTGCTCGACCCGCTGCTGGGCCTGCTGCTTCTGCTGCTCGAGATCGGCGATCTCGGCGCGCTGGGAGACGTACTGCCTTATCGGATAGGCGAGCGCCACGACCAGCGAGCACAGGACGAGTGCCAGCAGCGCCGCGCGGCCGGTCAGCCGGGAGCGGCGGGCCTGGCGTTTGGTCTGGGACCGGTAGACGCGGGCCGCCGTCTGCTCGCCGAGCAGCCGGATCCTGGTCGCGGTGGAGAATCGGTCCCGGTCCTTGACCGCCATGACCCGCCTCCCCTTCATACGTGCGTACGTCCCCGCACACGGTACGGGACCGAGTACGGGGACGTACGTACGACGCTGCGCTGCGGCCTGTGTCAGTCCTTGAAGCGCGGGAAGGCGCTACGACCGGCGTAAACCGCCGCGTCGTCGAGGATCTCCTCGATGCGCAGCAGCTGGTTGTACTTGGCGACGCGGTCCGAGCGGGCCGGGGCGCCGGTCTTGATCTGACCGCAGTTCACGGCGACGGCGAGGTCGGCGATGGTGACGTCCTCGGTCTCGCCGGAGCGGTGGGACATCATGCACTTGAAGCCGTTGCGCTGGGCCATCTCGACGGCGTCCAGGGTCTCGGTCAGCGAGCCGATCTGGTTGACCTTGACCAGCAGGGCGTTCGCGGAGCCCTCCTCGATGCCGCGGGCCAGGCGCTCCGGGTTGGTGACGAAGAGGTCGTCGCCGACGATCTGGACCTTGTCGCCCAGCTTCTCGGTGATGACGTTCCAGCCGGCCCAGTCGTCCTCGTACAGCGGGTCCTCGATGGAGACGAGCGGGTACGCGGAGACGAGCTCCTCGTAGTACTCCGTCATCTCGGCGGCCGAGCGGGACTTGCCCTCGAACTCGTAGACGCCGTCCTTGTAGAACTCGGACGCGGCGACGTCGAGCGCGAGCGCGATCTGCTCGCCGGGGACGTAACCGGCCTGCTTGATGGCCTCGATGATGAGGTCGAGGGCGGCGCGGTTGGACTCCAGGTTCGGGGCGAAGCCGCCCTCGTCGCCGAGGCCGGTGGACAGGCCCTTGGTCTTCAGCACCTTCTTGAGGGTGTGGTAGACCTCGGCGCCCCAGCGCAGGGCCTCGGAGAAGGTCTCCGCGCCGATGGGGGCGATCATGAACTCCTGGATGTCCACGTTGGAGTCGGCGTGCGAGCCGCCGTTCAGGATGTTCATCATCGGCACCGGCAGCAGGTGCGCGTTCGGGCCGCCCAGGTAGCGGAAGAGCGGGAGGTCGCTGGCCTCGGAGGCGGCGTGGGCGACGGCGAGGGAGACGCCGAGGATGGCGTTGGCGCCGAGCGAGCCCTTGTTGTCGGTGGCGTCCAGGTCGAACATCGCCTGGTCGATCAGGCGCTGCTCGGTGGCGTCGTAGCCGACCAGCTCCGGGCCGATCTGCTCGATGACGGCGAGGACGGCCTTCTCGACGCCCTTGCCCATGTAGCGGTTGGGGTCGCCGTCACGCAGCTCGATGGCCTCGAAGGCGCCGGTGGACGCACCGGACGGAACGGCGGCACGACCCGTGCTGCCGTCGTCGAGGCCGACCTCGACCTCGACCGTGGGGTTGCCTCGGGAGTCCAGGATTTCCCGGGCTACGACGACGTCGATGGACGGCACGAGCATCTCCTTCGTGGATGTGACGCGGTTTAGCAGGACCGCAGCGGCTCTGCGAGATGAGCCTAACCGGCTCCGGGCGATCGGCCACCGGGTCACCCACCCGATGGACAGAACCGAGAGCAAATTGTTTCTGAACGGAACAAAAAGTGTGTCAGAAGTGAGCCGGACGCGGGGCAGAAGCGGGGCAGAAAAAAGCCCCGCCCCGGTGCGTACGGGGGAATGACGCACCGGGGACGGGGAGCCCGTGGGGACGGGGGGACCCTCACGAGGCCTTCACCATGAGGACCACGGATGTGAGGGAGCTGTGGTTCAACTGTGTCCTGCCTGCGGAGGCAAGATCACTTGAGGTGCAGCTGCTGACCCGGGTAGATGAGGTCGGCGTCCGAGACGATGTCCTTGTTGAGCTCGAACACCTTCGCCCAGCCGCCCTTGACGTCGTGCTCCTCGGCGATGGTGCTGAGGGTGTCGCCCTTGACGACCTTGTACTCGCCGTCGCCCTTCTTGACCTTCTTGCCGGTCGGGGTGGTGACGGTCTTCTTGGTGCTCTGCTCGGGCGCGGGGCGCTCGGCGGAGCGGGAGGCCGACTGCTCCTCGCTGGAGCGCGTGGTGCTCTCGCTGCTCTGGTTCGACGAGGAACCGTTGTACGAGGCGCTCGACAGGCCGGTGCCGCAGTTCGGCCAGGCACCCTTGCCCTGGCCCGCGAGGACCTTCTCGGCTATCTCGATCTGCTGGGCCTTGGAGGCCTGGTTGGCGGTGGCGGCGTACTGCGTGCCGCCGTACGCGGCCCAGGTGGAGGCGGAGAACTGCAGACCGCCGTAGTAGCCGTTGCCGGTGCTGATGGACCAGTTGCCGCCGGACTCGCACTGGGCGACGGCGTCCCACTCGGAGGCGGTGGCGGCGGAGGCGTTGCCGGCCGCCATCAGCGGGGCGGCGACGGCGGCACCGGTGACACCGGCGATGGCGATGGCCCGAGTGGCCTTGGACGGACGGCGGTGCTTGCCCTTGCCGGAAAACAGCATGGTTGATCCCCTCACCGACGCCTGCGAGGTGAGCTGTCGGGTTCGGGCCGGTTGAGTTGCCCGGCCATGTCTCGTACGAGGCTCTGGTCTCGTACGGGGCACGGCTTCACCCCAAGCCGCTCGGTCAACTGACGGGCGCGGCACTTACCTTGGGTCCCCCGCTCCTGCCTACGGCGCTGTTAAGCGACGACTGTTCCCGTGCGGCCACTGGCAGGATTCGGCGTTGTGGCAGCCGGGGCTCGTGTTGGCGAGCGGTGATGACCGTAGACACGCGATCCGCGGAATTTCAAAGACGATCAGGGCTTCTGAGACTCATCCCACACTTTCACCGAACCGGACATTCAGCGCTAAACAGGGAGTCAACTACCGCTGGTTTTCGCCCGTTTCGACACCGACTTCGAGGGTCTGACCGGGGATGATGAGGTCCGGGTCGGTACCGATGGTTCCCTGGTTCTCGGTGTAGAGCGCACGCCATCCGCCGCTCACCTCAAGGGAGTCGGCGATCGTCGTGAGAGTGTCCCCGGCGCGGACGCTGTAGGAGGCGTGACGGCCGGCGGTGTCGGCGCGCACCTCACTCTCGGCCTCGTCCGCGCTGACGCCCCGATGTTTGCCGGTTCCGGTGCCGGTGTCCGTAAGGTACGAAGAGCCGCCACTCTGGCCTGACTTGTCCGTATCGTCATCCTCGGCGGAACCCGTGGAGGCACTCGGGCTGGATTCGACGAATGTGTCCGACTTGGCCGGGTTGTCCGTCGTATCCGACGGCTCGTCAGACGGAGACGGGGAGGACGGCGAAGGAGAGGACGAGGAAGGGGAAGCCGAGGGGGACGACTCCGAAGACTCCGAAGACGAGGACGACTCAGGCGAGTCGGACAAACCGGGTGAGTCAGATGAGTCGGAGGAAGCGTCGGGCGACGTGGACGGTTCGGCCGATGCCTCGCCCTCCAGGCCCGTGTCGACGTTCGCCGAGCGGGAGTCCTCACCGAGGCCGTGGAGCAGTCCGCATGCGGGCCACGCGCCGGCGCCCTGGTCCGCGAGGATCTTCTCGGCGACGGCTATCTGCTGGGAACGGCTGGCCTGGTCGGCACTCGGGGCGTAGTCGAGGCCGCCGTACCGCTCCCAGTCCTCCTGGGGCAACTGCAGTCCGCCGAAGAACCCGTTGCCGCTGTTGGCGCTCCAGGCGCCGCCGCTCTCACACTCCGCGACCTTGTCCCAGGTGCTGCCGTCGGCCGCGCTCGCGCCGCTCGCACCGAGGAGGGGGATGGCGATGGCGGAGCCGGTCACTCCGGCCGCGACGAGCAGGGCCGGGGCCTGACGGGGGCGACGGTGACGACCGTTCCCGGAGAGCATGCGGGGGCCTTTCGCGAGACAGCAGGGACCGGCGCGGCGGGTGAGGCTGGGGGGCCGCGCTGATCCGTGAACGTATAGGCAGCCCCTCACTTGTCACAAGTTAATGCCGCGTAGATCACGTGAAGATCACAGACGTGAGTGCGTGTCACCTTTGCGCAGGTGAGGCGAGTTGGCCAGGTGGCGCGAACTCGACGGGCAAGTCACCAGCCGGTCGAGGTGAACGCGACCGGCAGGCCATCAGACCGGTGGCGCGCACTCGACCGGCAGACCAGCAGACCCGCGGCGCGCACTCGACCAGCAGACCAGCAGACCCGCGGCGCGCACTCGACCAGCAGACCAGCAGACCCGCGGCGCGCACTCGACCAGCAGACCAGCAGACCCGCGGCGCGCACTCGACCGGCAGACCAGCAGACCCGCGGCGCGCACTCGACCAGCAGGCCATCAGACCCGCGGCGTGAACTCGACCGGCAGTGTGCGTAGGCCGCGCATGATGAGTCCGCCGCGCCATCTCAGGTCGGTCGGATCCATCGCGAGTCGCAGGTCGGGGAGGCGGGTGAGGAGGGTGGCGAGGGCGGTCTGGCCTTCCAGGCGGGCGAGCGGGGCGCCGAGGCAGTAGTGGATGCCGTGGCCGTATCCGAGGTGCTGGTTGTCACGGCGGCCGAGGTCGAGGACGTCGGGGTCGGCGAACCGCTCCGGGTCCCGGTCGGCGGCGGCGAGGACGACGAGGACGGGGTCGCCGGCGGCGATCGCCTGCCCGCCGATGGTGAGCGGCTCGGTGGCGAACCGCCAGGTGGCCAGTTCCACGGGGCCGTCGTAGCGCAGGAGTTCCTCGACGCCGGTTTCCAGGAGGGCGGTGTCGTGGGCGGCGAGGGACCTCTGGAGGCGGGCGCGCTGCTCGGGGTGGGTCAGGAGGGCGTACGTGCCGTTGCCGATGAGGTTGACGGTCGTCTCGAAGCCGGCGAACAGGAGGATGAAGGCCATCGCCGCGGCCTCGTTCTCCGTGAGGTGCTCGCCGTGGTCGGAAGCGCGGATGAGACCGGAGATGAGGTCCTCGCCGGGCGTGGGTTCGGCGGGGAGGGCCTCGCGCTTGCGGTGGATGAGGTCGGCGAGATAGCCCCGCATCTTCTTCACCGACCGCGCGACTCCGCCCCTGGGGCCGCCTTGATGCCGGATCATCATGCCCGCCCAGTCCCGGAAGTCGTCCTGGTCCTCGCGCGGGACGCCGAGCAGGTCGCAGATGGCGAGGATAGGGAGCGGGAACGCGAACTCGTGGATGAGGTCGGCGGATCCCTTCTCGGCGAACCCGTCGATGAGGTCGTCGGCGAGTTCCTGGACCCGGGGCGCGAACTCGGCGACGCGGCGCGGGGTGAACGCCTTGGAGACCAGCCTGCGCAGCCTGGTGTGGTCCGGCGGATCGATGTTCAGCAGATGCGTCATCAACTCGGCCTTGCGCTCACCGGGGATGCCGGTCTTGCCCTTGGCGTGCGCGGGCTCGTCATGGTGCGCCGGGTTCTTGGAGAGCCGCCCGTCGGCAAGTGCCTGCTTGGCGTCGGCGTACCGGGTGACCAGCCACGCCTCCACACCGCTGGGCAGCCGCGTCCGGTGAACCGGGGCGTGCTCGCGGAGCCAGGCGTAGGCGGGGTAGGGGTCGCTCGCGAACTCCCAGGTGAACAGCTCGGGGGCGGGAGCGGGGTGCGCGCTCATACCCCCTCCGTCTCCCGGATCGTGTCCCGGTACGCCCGGGCCGCCGCCCGCAGCGCGGCCTCCGGGTCGACCCCGTCGGCCTCGGCGCGGGACGCGAGCGCCAGTAGCTCATAGCCCACGCCCTCGGCCTTCGGCAGCGGCACGTCCAGTCCCGCCGTACGCACGCGCGACGCCAGCTTCGCCGCGAGGGCGAGGCCGGGCTGGCCGAGGGGGACGCCGTCGGTCACCGACGTCCGCCGCTTCTCGGCCGCCTTGGTGCGCAGCCAGTGCTCCTTGACCTCCTCGGGGGTCGTCGCCGTCTCGTCGCCGAACACATGCGGGTGGCGGTGGATGAGCTTGGTGACGATGCCGCCCGCCACGTCGTCGATGGAGTAAGGGGAGTCAGTGTCCTCCTCGGCGATGCGGGCGTGGAAGACGACCTGGAGCAGGACGTCCCCCAACTCCTCGCGGAGTTCATCGGCGTCGCCGTCCTCGATCGCCTCGACGAGTTCGTACGCCTCCTCGATCGCGTACTTCGCCAGGCCCTTGTGGGTCTGCTGCGACGACCAGGGGCACTCGCTGCGGATCCGGTCCATGACCTGGACGAGGTCGAGGAGGCGGGCGCCCGGCAGGTCGTACGAGGCCGGCAGCAGCTCCAGGTCGGGCATGTGGAAACGGCCCGATCCCGCGAGCCGCGCGAGGCCGTCCGTCAGGGCCGGTTCGCCCTCGCCCGTGGCGACGACCACCACCGTCCGCCCTCCGGCGCAGATGTCGACCAGTTCCTCGGCGGTCGGGGACGCCTCGTCCACCGATATCCCTGCCTCCCGCAGATACGGCAGCTGCGGGTGCGCGCCGTCCGCGCACAGCACCCGGTCGGCGCCGTGCAGCGTCTGCCACGCGGACCAGGACAGCAGTCCGGGCGCGACGCGGTGGCTGGTGGTGAGCAGGATGATGCGGCCGGGGGCCTGTTCTGCGCTGGTTGCGTTCACTCTCCGAACGTAACGCACCCCGCTGACGGCGCCCCGAGTTATCCACAGGGGGGCGGATGCCGCCCTGCCGTTACGCCGTCTCCCGCGTCCCCGTCGCCGTGACCTCTCGTACCCACGGGGTCTTCGCGTCGACGCGGCTGCTCTTCTCGACGTCCCAGGCGCCGTAGCGCGGGTTGAGGTCGACGTTCAGTTTGTCGGAGGCATCGGACAGTGCCTCCCAGAAGGCGGGCTGGCCGGTGTCCGTGCCGAGGTTCTCGGCGAGCTTCTGGGCCTCCAGCTGGAGGCGGAGGTTCTCGTCGAGGCGCTCCGGGGGGACGCCGTACTGCTGGAGCCAGGTCGTCTCCAGCCCCTTGGCGCCGCCGGCCTGCTCCTCCAGGGAGGCCCGCATCTCCTGGATCTCCTTGCGGGATACGGTCACGCCCGCGTCCTGGGCGGCGCGGTGCAGCACCTGATCGAGGACCATGCCGTGCAGGGTGTCGCGGGTGAGGCTGCCGGTCTTGGCGATGGCCTGCTCGTACTGCGCCTCGTCCGCGACGACCGCGCGCTGGGCCTCACGTACCTCGCTGACCCTGTTCTCCAGCTGGGAGACAGTGATCCGCTGTCCACCGACGACGGCTGCCGCGCCGGGGTGCGCATCGTTTCCGCAGGCGGTGAGAAGAGGGGCCGCAGCGACGAACGCGGCGGAGAGGAGGAGCGCGGTGCGACGGCGGCGGTGCAAGGAAGCCTCCCGAGGAGATTGTGCGGCGGTGCACAAAGTCTTGCGGTGATCGATGGTAGGCAGTGGCCAAGCTCTGGCCAACCCATTCGACCAACGATTCATCAGGACTTCGGGCACCGGCGCGTGTCCCGGGTGCGCCCGAACGCCGACGTCAGCCGCGAACCTGCCCCAACCACTGCAGTGTCCGGCGGATGTCCGTCGCGAGTGGGTGGCCGGGGCCGTGCAGGCGTTCCACGTCGAGTACCAGGCGGGCGAGGGTGTCGTGGGCGGCGCCGCGGTCGCCGAGGGCGAGGAGGAGGTGGCCGATGCGGCGGCGCACGTCGTGGGAGAGGTGGGGGTCGCCGGCGACGTACTGGTTCTCGTAGTACGGCAGGAGCGTGCGGTACTCCGCGAGTGCCGCCGCCGGCTGGCCGAGCTGTTCGAGGCACTGGGCGGCCTCGTAGCGGAAGCGCAGGGACTGGGGGTCGGCCTGGCCCGCCTCGGCGGCGCGTTCGTCGGCGAGGCGGCGGAGTTCGGGCAGCGCGCGCCGGTACTGGCCGTCGTCCATGAGCGTGGCCGCGTACTGCTTGCGCAGGGTGCGGACGACCGGTGAGTGCTCGCCGTGCTGTTCGGCGGCGACGGGCAGGATCGCGCCGAGGATGTCGACGGCCTGGGTGATGCGGCCCTCGCCGAGGAGTCGCTTGACCTCGTCCACGGCGCGGGCGACGTCCGGCTTCTCGGCGACGGGCGGGACGACGGGGGCGGGCTGCGGCGCGGGTGTGCGGGCGCGGTCCGGCCAGGGGGCGTGCGGGCGCAGGAAGGGGCGTCTGGGGTCGAGGGGCGCCGCGGTGGGTGTCCCGCGCCCGGGCAGGAGCAGCGCCAGGTGCTCGTACACCTCCTGCGCGGAGGTGGGCCGGTGCTGCGGGTCCTTGGCGAGCAGACCCAGGACGAGCGTTTCGAGTGACTCGGGGACTTCGGGGCGGATGCGGCGCACGGGCACCGGGGGCTCGTAGAGGTGCCGATGCAGCACGCCGAGCGCCGTCGAGCCCGAGAACGGGACGTCGCCGCTGAGGAGTTCGTGCAGCACCACGCCGAGTGCGTACAGGTCGGTGTACGGGCCGACCGCGCCGCCCATCGCCTGCTCGGGGGCCATGTAGGCAGGCGAGCCGATGGGGGTGCCGGTGTGGGTCAGGCGGGTGGTGTCGGTGTCCATGACGTGGGCGACGCCGAGGTCGAGGACGGTGATCGTGCCGTCCTGCTTCACCATCACGTTGCGCGGCTTGAGGTCGCGGTGGACGATCGGCACCGCGTGCACGGCGCTCAGCACGGCGCACAGCTGCGCGGCGACCGCGACCGCCCACTGCCACGGGTACGGGTTGCGCTCGGCGAGATGACCGGCGAGGTCGACGCCGTCGACGTACTGCATGACGAGGAACAGCTCCTCGCCCGCGGTGCCCGCGTCATGCACCGTCACCAGGCCGGGGTGGTCGACCTGCGCGGTCACCCGGCACTCGCGCTCGAAGCGGCGGCGCAGTTCGTCGGCCTCGTGGCCGGCCACCTTGTCGGGCCGCAGCAGCTTCACCGCCACGCGCCGGTCGAGTCGCTGGTCGTAGGCCGTCCAGACCTGGCCCATGCCGCCCTGCCCGATGAGGGTGGACAGGGCGTACCGGCCGGCGACGAGACGTCCTGCCGCCACGGTCACCTTCCGCTCTCGTGGTTGCCGTCGTGCTTGCGCAGATAGTCACTGAGCTCGTCGAGCTCGGCGCGCACCTGGTCGATCCGGGCCGGTGCGGGGCGCTGCGGCGGGGTGGGTATCGGCGTCCGGTCCGCGGGGGCCTGGGGCATCGGAGGCGGGAAGTGCGGGGCGGCCGGGGTCTGCGGCGCGGTGGCGGCGGTGTACGGCGTCGACTGCTGCGGGTAGCCCTGCCCCGGTACCGGCGTCTGCCCCGCGCCGTACGCACCGCCCTGGCGGAGCCGCTGGAAGTGACGTACCTCGGCCACGAGGTAGTACGCGACGCTCGCCACCAGCGAACCCAGCAGCAGAAGAAAGCCGAGCCAGCCGCCCGGGGTGTTGATCTCGTCGCCGGGCTCGGAGACGAGCAGCCCGCTCGCGACGATGAGGGCGGCGACCAGGGCCCCGAGCAGGATCCAGTCGCGCATCTTGCGGGTGACGACCGCCAGGCGCAGCAGCATCGTCCACGACAGGAAGCCGAAGCTGATGATCGAGAGCGTCACGAACACCACACGCAGCAGAATCAGCCACAGCGTCGGGGGCGGCTGCTTCACCGGCTGCGGGTAGCCGTGGCCATGCATGACTGCTCCTGGTGCCTGAAGTGGGGCGTACGGGACCTTCGGCGTCGTCCCACGCGGGCGCGACGCCGGTGGCGCGATTGTTCGGTTCGAGCGTATAGGCCGACACCGACAACCGGTCCGGGTTGTACCGAACCGTTGTCGTGCCGACCATTCCCAACGACCGCC
The DNA here is from genome assembly GCF_040656035.1 of Streptomyces sp. NPDC050211. Taxonomy (NCBI): domain Bacteria; kingdom Bacillati; phylum Actinomycetota; class Actinomycetes; order Kitasatosporales; family Streptomycetaceae; genus Streptomyces; species Streptomyces sp. NPDC050211. The sequence goes on along the minus strand of NZ_JBFALC010000023.1, from coordinate 11,125 downwards.
CAGTCCCTACGGCTTCCCAGGCGAAAGCCGCACCCTCACACCCCGTGCCGCATCCACACATTGGGCTCGACATACACGGCGTACCCCTGCTCCGGTTCGCACCGCACCGGCACCAGGGCGCCCGGCACCTCGATGTCGCCGGCGGTGTCGAAGGGCAGGCCCGTCCAGCCGCGCCACTGCTCCAGCGAGCCGGCGACGGTCATGGACGCCGGGGCGATGGAGTCGATGACGGCGCCGGCGCGGGCGTGGACGCGCAACCAGGGGTCGTGCGGGAGCCCGTCGGGGCGTACGCGGTGGGCGTACTCCTCGATGGGCGTGCGGGGTTCGAGGTGCTTGGCGCTGGGGCGGACCGGGGCGACGACCTCGCCGAAGCCGTGCACGCGGGCGTTCTCGCGCATCGCCGACAGCATGCGTCCGGACAGTCCGCTCCCCTGGGCGTGCGGGGCGACGGTGACGGAGATGGCGCTGACCGTGTCGGGGCGGACCCCGCGGCGCAGATCGCTGAAGGCCCACACGAGCACTTCGTCCCACCCGCGCGCGGGCAGTTGTCCCCGCCCTTCGGCAGCGAGGGCGAAGGGCACGCTCTTGGCGTGCGCCACGATCTCGCCCGTCTCGTCCTCGGCGAACAGCACGAACTCCGGGAGTTCGGCGGCGATCCGCGGATAGTGCGCGTCGCCCACGGCGTCGTTGATGACGAACTCCGCCCAGCTGTTGGGCATTTCGGCGATCCGCTCACGCGCCTCGGGCCTCTCGGCCAGGCTCCATATCTTCAGCTCCATATCTTCATCTTCAGCTCCATGCGGTCACCTTGAAGTGCTCTTCCGGCTGAAGCCGGGAGATTCTCACCTACCTTGCGGTGGCGGGCTTGACGCCACGAGTGCGCCTGACGACTGCCCTCCCGGCAGCCGGGATGAGCGCGTGGCCCATCCGGTACAGGTGCAAGACGTTCCGGGCGGCGTTGTGGTCGGCATTGCCCGACCATCCGCAGTCCGGGTTCTTGCACACGAACGTGGCCTGGTCCTCCCGGCTGCCCGGTGTGATGAAGCCGCATGCGGAGCAGCGCAGGGAGGTGTTCGGGGCAGGGACCTTGTGCAGGGTGCCGCCGTGGCGGGCGGCCTTGTACGTCAGCATCGTTACCGTGCGGCCCCATGCCTCTTGGCTGATGGAGCGGTTCAGGCCGGCCTTCTGCGCGACGTTCTTCCCCGGGTTGTCGATGGTGCCCCTGGCGGACTTGACCATGTTCGGGATGTCCAGTTTCTCCACCACGATCACGCCGTAGGTGCGGGCGAGTTCGGTGGTGGTCTGGTGCTGCCAGTCAGCGGCGCGGCGCGTGGCTGTTGCGCGTAGCCGCTTGATCTGGTCGTAGGTGTTCTGGAGTCGGCGGGAGGTCTTCTCGCCGCTCTTGCGGAAGCTCTTGCGGTGCGCGGCGCGCTGCTCCAGGCGGAGCAGCTTGGCCTTCTCGCCGGTGTTCAGCCACTTGTCCCGGTCGGCTGTGCCGTCCGGGAGCCGTGGGGGACGGCCGTGGTCCTGGTGGTTGCCGTCGGACAGGGCGAGCGGGACGTTGACCCCGGCATCGATGCCGGCCTCGGGACCGGTATGCGGCCCGGGTGCGGTCTCGAGGGTCTGGACACGGAAGGCAATGTGCCAGCCGAGGGCGTCCTTGACCAGCCGGGCCCCGGTGATCCGGCTGTCCTTGTTGGCGTGCTTGCCGACCGGGAGATCCTTGGTCCAGCGGCACCGGATCCGGCCGATCTTGGGGATGTTGACTATGCCCCAGCGGCGATGCACCCGCTTGATCTGAAGGTCACGCCCTTGTGGGATGTCCACCGACATCACGGTGCGCAAGCGGGCCTTGAAGTTCGGCTCATCGGCCCGCCCCTCCCAGCAGTTCTTCCAGGCCTGGACGTACGTCTTCAGTACCGCCTGGGCGGCCTGGGCCGGCAGGACGGCGAGCCAGTCGATCTCCTTGCGGGCCTGCCGGATCGCCTCGTCCGCGGCCTTGAGGGACCGGCGGCACTTCGGCGTCATCGTCCAGAAGTCGTGCAGGAGATTCCATGTGGCCCGTGCGGCGTGGGCCTGGGCGTCGACGAGCCGGGCCTGCGCAGGGGTCAGCGTCAGCCGGGCACGATGCCCGAACTGCCGCTTCTCCTGCGCACGTTCCGTTACCACGCGATCACTCTATCATTTGGTTCATGACACCACGATGGAATCCAAACCCCGATGTGCGCACCGGACGTCATGTCGTCTACCACCTTCATGTCCATTTGGTCTTCGTAACCAAATACCGGCGCAGGGCTATGACCGGTGAGATGCTGACGCGCTGCGAGGAGATCATGCGAGAGGTCTGCGAGGACTTCGAGGCCGAGCTGAAACAGTTCAACGGCGAAGAGGGCCACGTCCACCTGCTCGTGCACTACCCGCCCAAGGTCCAGCTCTCCAAGCTGGTCAACTCACTCAAGGGCGTCTCCTCCAGATACCTGCGCAAGGAATACGACGCGCACGTCCGCCGATACCTGTGGGGCGGCCACTTCTGGTCCGGCTCGTACTTCGCCGGAAGCTGCGGCGGGGCACCGCTGACCGTCGTACGCCAGTACATCGAGAACCAGCAGCGCCCCGTGTGACATGTGACGGCCGCCGTGGACACGGGACAACAGTGCAGATCCATGCCCACAGCCACATCAGAGCAGCCTTGAGATGCGCTTCACCCCCGCCCTGAAGGACGGAGCACTGCACAAGATCAAAGGTAGGTTCAGCCTCCGCACTGGCGCAGCATCATTTCCTTGTCGGGTGCCGTCACCGGCATCTCGTACTTCAGGGAGACCTGCGCGAAGCGGACCACGTAGGCCCCTGACCTGCCTTCAAGATGACGGCGACTCAGTGTTGAGCCTGTCGGCAGGCACGCGCTCGATGCGGGTCCAGCCGCTCCAGCCACGCTCCTTCAGAATCGCCAACACCAGTTCGGCGCCCGGTGCGGACTCAAGCATGGTTGAGTCCATCAGGGCGACGAACTGATCGTCGAAGCCGTCGGCACCCACCTCGCCGGCCTCCACGGCGCGAATCATCAGGCGCTCCAGGACGTCGGCGACTTCGACGATCCGTGGATCGCCGGCCCGCCAGTCGGGCTCCCCGGTGAAGAAGCTGTAGAGCCTCACCATGTCGGGGTCGTCCAGCTCCTCGTGCTTCTTGGCAATCACGGAGTCGATCAGGTCCGGCACCTGCGCGGCGATCATGATCCAGGCATCCCGCTCCAGCTCGATGTACCGCTCCCCGACGCCGAGACCGCGCAGCCGGTCGAGGTAGTCCACGACGCTCTGCGGGAGCGCCAGGTGCTCTCCGGTGGCAAGCCGGGCGAGCCGTCTGCGGGTGCCCTGCAGCCGCCGGATCTCGGCGCGCAGTTCCTTGTCGATCTCCTGGACGCCGGCGGCGAACTCCTCCGGGCCGGCGTCGAGGAGTTCCTGCACCCTGGCCAGCGGCACACCGGCATCGGCCAGGGTGCGGATCCGGATCAGTCGCACGACCGCGGCGGCATCGTAGGTCCGGTACCCCGACCGGTCGCGCTCGGGCTCGGCCAACAGCCCGATCTTGTGGTAATGGCGCACCGCCCGTACTGTCACCCCGGCGTACGCCGCAAGCTGGCTGATGGTGAGCATGGGTCTCAGCCTGCCTCAGGCGATCTTCCGGCGATAGGCGGCCATCGCGACGACGTACGCCACGACGAGGATGCCCACACACCACACGAGCGCGATCCAGATGTCGTCGCCGACCGGCCGCCCTGTGAACAGAGCACGGATCGAGTTGACGATCGACGTCACCGGCTGATGCTCGGCGAACCAGCGCACCGGGCCGGGCATCGTCTTCGTGGGCACGAACGCCGAGCTGACGAACGGCAGAAAGATGAGGGGGTAGGCGAACGCGCCCGCTCCCTCGACCGACGACGCGGAGAGCCCGGGGATCACGGCGAGCCAGGTCAGCGCCAGGGTGAACAAGAGCAGGATGCCGGCGACCGCGAGCCATGCCGACACTCCTGCCCCTGAGCGGAAGCCCATGAGCACAGCGACGCCCACGACGAGCACGAGCGCGATCAGGTTGGCGACCAGAGAGGTGACGACATGGGCCCACAGCACACCCGACCGCGCGATCGGCATGGACTGGAATCGCTCGAAGATCCCGCTCTTCACATCGGTGAACAGCCGGTACGCGGTGTAGGAGATGCCCGATGCGATGGTCATGAGCAGGATGCCGGGCAGCATGTAGTTCACGTACGAAACCGACCCGGTATCAATGGCGCCGCCGAACACGTAGACGAACATCAGCATCATGGCGACCGGCGTGATGGCGGTCGTGATGATGGTGTCCATGCTGCGTGTGACATGGCGCAGGGTCCGCCCGGTGAGCGCGGCGGTGTCGCTGAAGAAGTACGCGGTCATCCTTGTCCCCCAGTTGTCGTGCCGGCGGCGTCGCTCTTGTCGCCGCCGCCGATGACCGCGAGGAAGATCTCCTCCAGGGTCGGCTGCTTCTCGACGTACTCGACCGTGGCGGGCGGGAAGAGCTGCTTGAGCTCGGCGAGAGTGCCGTTCACGATGATCCGACCCTGGTGGAGGATCGCGATCCGGTCGGCCAACTGCTCGGCCTCGTCCAGATACTGCGTGGTGAGCAGCACCGTCGTCCCTTGGCCGGCCAGCTCCTTGACCGCATCCCACACCTCAATGCGCGCCTCGGGGTCGAGTCCGGCCGTCGGCTCGTCCAGGAAGATCACCGGCGAATTCCCGATGAGGCTCATCGCGATGTCCAGCCGGCGGCGCATCCCACCCGAATACGTGGACACCCGCCGCGCGCCCGCCTCGCTCAGCGAAAAGCGCCTCAGCAGGTCATCCGCGATCGTGCCCGGGTCTTTGAGGTGGCGCAGCCTGGCGACGAGGGCGAGGTTCTCCCGACCGCTGAGGATCTCGTCGACGGCCGCGAACTGTCCGGTGAGGCTGATGGACTCCCGCACGTTCGCCGGTTGCGTGGCGACGTCGAAGCCATTGACGCTCGCCGTCCCTGTGTCGGCCTTCAGGAGCGTGGCGAGGATCCTCACGGTCGTGGTCTTGCCCGCTCCGTTGGAGCCGAGCAGGGCGAAGATGCTGCCCGGCGCCACGTCGAAGTCCACGCCGCGCAGCACTTCGAGTTTCCCGTACGACTTCTCCAGACCCTGCACGCGCATCGCCGGACCGGCGATCGTTTGGGCCGTCATGGTCATCTGCCTCCTTTGCGGAGCTGTTCCACGCGACTGCGTGGACGCCTCTGTCGGAAGGATGGAGGGTTGACCCAACGTCAAGGTCAAGCTGGCTCCGACCGCGGCATCCGCCTCCTGCGCGCATCCGCCGACCGCAGGATCTACTCCTCAGACCGCCGTCCACGACCAGCGGGCACCCCGGAAGACGGTCACAGCCGCCCTCAACCGCCGCACTGCCGCTGCATCACGCGTCGAGCACCGGGAACATCGACTTCAGACTCAGCTCGCCGGGAAGCCGGCACGGGTGGTCAGGCAGCTCAAAGGCGTCAGGGCCGCCACGGGCTCATCGTCTGCGCAGTCCTGACTACACCCGTCGGCTCGTCATGCTCTCTGGCCGCCGAAGGTACCGCTGCCACGCATCAAGCCCGTCCTCCACGAAGCTCCAGCGCTATCTGGCCTCCTGGAACTCATCGAGGGTGAGCCACTCATGCCATGCGATTTCCGACGGGTCCACAACGAGCTCATCCGTGATCACTGCTTCGTGGAGCCCCAGCCAGTAGGGACTGATGGCTCCACGGCACAGGTACTTGAAGAGGAACGTCGGTGACGCTCTGACGCCCAGTTCCTCGACGAGTTCGCGTGCTGCCGCACTCTCGTAGGACTCGTCGACGTCCACGGCTCCGCCCACGAGCCAGTTGTACTGCCCCGGGAAACGGGACACCGTATGCGGTCGTCGATGCACCAGGATCCGGCCGTCGGGCCGACGGCAGACAGTCGTTGCGACGCGGTGCAGCCACCCGCTTCGCACCGCCTCTCCTCACTCGACAACTCCGAGCACCCGATCCTGATCGTCAACCTGCTCCACGAGTTCACCCATGGCGCACACCGTTCCACATCGCTCTGACAGCAGCCGCCTACAGGGCCGCGGAACCGCTTGAAGCTCAAGCGCCGCACTGCTGAAGCATCATGGTCTTGTCCGCCGACGTAACGGGCAGGTCGTACTTGACTGCCACTTGCGCGAAGCGGACCGCGTAGGAGCAGCGGATCCGTTTGTTCGGCGGGAGCCAGGACGCGGGGCCCGAGTCGCCCTTGGAGCTGTTGGCGCGGCCCTGGGCCGGGATCAGGTTGAGCGGGTCGTTCGCCAGTTGCTCGCGCTTGTCCTCGGACCAGCGTGCGGCGCCCATCTGCCAGCTGTAGGAGAGCGGCACCATGTGGTCGATCTGCACCTCGGTGGCCTGCTGCTTGCGCCACGCGATGGTCGTCCCGGTGTACGGGTCCTGGAGCGTCATGGAGATGACGACGCAGTCCGAGCCGGAGCGGAAACGGACGTCCTCGCCGTCCCGTTGGAGGAGGTCATTGCGGGTGTCGCAGCCGTTGCGGGCCAGCGGCACACCGTCCGCCGAGTCCATCCAGGCGTAGCCGAACTCGTCGCGGTCGTAACCCGTCTTCGGGCCGCGCCCCTTGGTCGCCACCTTCTCGATCAGCGCCCGCGCCTCGGCCCGGTCGGCGTCCGAAGTGAGGGGCGCGAGGCCCGGTTTCGTCCCGTCCGGGTTGTCGAACGGGCTGGTGCCGGAGCCGGAGGGTCCGTCGGAGCTGGAGGGCTCGCTGTCGGCCTCGGGCAGATCGACGTTCTCGCAGCCCGCGAGCAGTAGTGCCATGCCGAGCATGACGGCGGCGGCGGCCGCCCCACCCCTGAGTTGTTTCACGTTGGCCCACGGTAGCGGCCCAGAGGTCCAGACCATAGTGGCCCTTAAGGGGCATTCGCCTCAAGTCGGGCGTATCGTCGGTTCTGAGTCACCTCCGGAAGGAGATCTGGATGGGCATCTTCGACAGGTTCAAGAGCAACAAGGCGGCGCAGGAGAAGGCCAAGGGCGCCTCCGACGCCGCGGAACGGAAGATCAACGAGAAGACGGGCAACAAGTACGAGAGCCAGGTCGACCAGGCGCAGCAGAGGGCCGAGGGCGCCATGGGCATGGATCGGGACAGGCCCGAACAGCCGTAGCCACCAGACTCACGGAGGACAGCAGACCAGGCCGTCCGCGGACACCCACGTCCCGCGGACGGCTTCACACACTCCGGCGGCCCTACGACTCCAGGATGGCGGCCTTACGACCCCCAGGATGGCGGCCCTACGACCCCAGGATCGACGCCAGGAACTCCCCGACCCAGCCGAGCAACTCCCGCCCGACCAGCGGCTTCCCGCCCACCTTCGCGGTCTTCGGGCGCGGCACCAGCAGCTGGTGGGCAGCCGGCTTGATGACCGTCCCCGGGTAGAGCCGCTTGACGCGCAGCTCCTGCGACTCGCGCAACTCCACCGGCGCGAAGCGGATGTTGTTGCCCTGCAGGACGATCTCGCCGACGCCGCACGCGCGCGCGAGCATCCGAAGTCCGGCCACCAGCAGCAGGTTCTCCACCGGCTCGGGCAACTTGCCGTAGCGGTCGACGAGTTCCTCGCGTACGGACTTGATGTCCTCCTCCGTGTTGGCGGAGGCGATGGACCGGTACGCCGCCAACCGGAGCCGCTCGCCCGGCGCGTAGTCGTGCGGGACGTGCGCGTCCACCGGCAGCTCGATCTTGACCTCCAGCGGCGGCTCCTCCTCGACACCGCCCTCCAGGGAGGCCCGGTAGTCCGCGACCGCCTCGCCGACCATCCGTACGTACAGGTCGAAGCCGACGCCCGCGATATGCCCGGACTGCTCGCCGCCCAGAAGGTTTCCGGCGCCGCGGATCTCCAGGTCCTTCATGGCGACGTACATGCCCGCGCCCATCTCGGTGTGCTGGGCGATGGTCGCGAGCCGCTCGTGGGCGGTCTCGGTCAGCGGCTTCTCCGGCGGGTACAGGAAGTACGCGTAGCCGCGCTCGCGGCCACGGCCCACGCGCCCGCGCAGCTGGTGCAGCTGCGACAGGCCGAAGTTGTCGCCGCGCTCCACGATGAGCGTGTTGGCGTTGGAGATGTCGATGCCCGACTCCACGATCGTCGTCGACACCAGCACGTCGTACCGCTTCTCCCAGAAGTCGACGACGACCTGCTCCAGCGCCTGCTCCGACATCTGGCCGTGGGCCGTCGCGATCCGCGCCTCGGGAACGATCTCGCGCAGCCGCGCCGCCGCCCGGTCGATGGACTCGACGCGGTTGTGGATGTAGAAGACCTGGCCCTCGCGCAGGAGTTCACGGCGGATGGCCGCGCCGATCTGCTTCTCCTCGTACGGCCCGACGAAGGTCAGCACCGGGTGGCGCTCCTCCGGCGGGGTGGTGATCGTCGACATCTCGCGGATGCCGGTGACCGCCATCTCCAGGGTGCGCGGGATCGGGGTCGCGGACATCGTCAGTACGTCGACGTTCGCGCGCAGCTTCTTCAGTTGCTCCTTGTGCTCGACGCCGAAGCGCTGCTCCTCGTCGACGATGACCAGGCCGAGGTCCTTGAACTTGGTCTCCGACGAGAACAGCCGGTGCGTGCCGATGACGACGTCCACCGAGCCCTCGCGCAGGCCCTCCAGGGTGGCCTTCGCCTCGGTATCCGTCTGGAAGCGGCTCAACGCCCGTACGTTGACCGGGAATTGCGAGTACCGCTCGCTGAACGTGCCGAAGTGCTGCTGCACCAGCAGGGTCGTCGGGACGAGCACGGCGACCTGCTTGCCGTCCTGCACGGCCTTGAAGGCGGCGCGGACCGCGATCTCCGTCTTGCCGTAGCCGACGTCGCCGCAGACCAGGCGGTCCATGGGGACCGACTTCTCCATGTCCTCCTTGACCTCGGCGATGGTGGTGAGCTGGTCGGGCGTCTCCACGTACGGGAAGGCGTCCTCCAGCTCACGCTGCCACGGGGTGTCCGCGCCGAAGGTGTATCCCGGTGCCGCCATGCGCGCGCTGTACAGCTTGATCAGGTCCGCGGCGATCTCCTTGACCGCCTTCTTCGCGCGGGCCTTCGTCTTCGTCCAGTCGGCGCCGCCGAGCCGGTGCAGGGTCGGTGCCTCGCCGCCGACGTACTTGGTGATCTGCTCCAGCTGGTCGGTGGGGATGTAGAGCCGGTCGCCGGGCTGGCCGCGCTTGGCGGGGGCGTACTCCACGACCAGGTACTCGCGGGTCGCGCCCTGCACCGTGCGCTGCACCATCTCGATGTACCGGCCGACACCGTGCTGCTCGTGCACGATGTAGTCGCCCGCCTCCAGGGTCAGCGGGTCGATGGTCTTGCGGCGCCGCGCGGGCATCCGGGCGCCGTCCTTGCCGGCCGCCTTCTGCCCGGAGAGGTCGGTCTCGGTGAGGACCGCGAGCTTCAGCGCCGGATCGACGAAGCCGTAGTCGATCGAGCCGCACGCCACGTGCACGACGGACGGGGAGATCTCCCCGAGGTCCGCGTCCAGCCGCGCGGCGATGCCCTCGCCGCCGAGCACCTCGACGGTCCTGGCCGCCGGGCCGTGCGCCTCCGTCACATACACCGTGCGCCAGCCGTCGGCGAGCCAGCCCTTGGTGTCGGCCAGCGCCCGCGCGGTGTCCCCGCGGTACGACTCCGGCGCGTGCATGCCGAGCTTGAGCGTGTCCGCGTCCAGTTCCTCGTCCGCCGCGAACGGCGACACCGACCACCACATCATGTCCAGCTCGCGCGCCCGGTCCCGGACGTCCACGAGGGACCACAGGGAGGCCGCGCCGACATCGATCGGCGCGTTGCCACCACCCGCGGTGGCCGCCCAGGAGGCCTGCAGGAACTCCTGCGACGTCGCCACGAGATCCGAGGCACGCGTGCGTACCCGCTCCGGATCGCATACGACGGCCATGGCGCCCTTCGGCAGTACGTCGAGCAGCAGCTCCATGTCGTCGACGAGGACCGGCGCGAGGGACTCCATGCCCTCCACCGCGATCCCCTCGGCGATCTTGCCGAGCAGCTCACCCAGCTCGGGGTGGGCCTCGGCGAGGGCACGCGCGCGTGCCCTCACATCGTCCGTGAGCAGCAGCTCGCGGCAGGGCGGCGCCCACAGGCCGTGCTCGGCGACCTCCAGGGAACGCTGGTCGGCGACCTTGAAGTAGCGGATCTCCTCGACGTCGTCGCCCCAGAACTCCACGCGCAGAGGGTGTTCCTCGGTGGGCGGGAAGACGTCCAGGATGCCGCCTCGTACGGCGAACTCGCCCCGCTTCTCGACGAGCTCCACGCGCGCGTACGCGGCGGCGGCGAGGGCCTCCACGATCGTGTTCAGGTCGGCGGACTCGCCGGTGCGCAGGGCGACGGGTTCCAGGTCGCCGAGGCCCTTGACCTGGGGCTGGAGCACGGAACGCACCGGCGCCACGACCACGGAGACCGGGCCCGTCTCCGGGTCGTCGGCCCTGGGGTGGGCCAGGCGGCGCAGGACGGCGAGGCGGCGGCCCACGGTGTCGCTGCGGGGGCTGAGGCGCTCGTGCGGGAGGGTCTCCCAGGACGGGTACTCCGCGACGCCCTCCGGGGGGAGCAGGGAGCGGAGGGCTGCCGCCAGGTCCTCCGCCTCGCGGCCGGTCGCGGTCACCGCGAGGACGGGGCGGCCGGACTCGCGGGCCAGCGCGGCGACGGCGAAGGGGCGGGCCGCTGGGGGGCCGACCAGGTCGATGTGCATCCGGTTGCCGTCTGCGGCCGCCTTGGTCGCTTCCGCGAGGGCGGTGTCCTTGACGACGGCATCGAGCAGACCGTGCAGGCTCATGTGGAGGGGGCTTCCGTCCGGGGGTGGGCAACACGAAGGGCCCGACTCGTCACACGGGCCGGGGGGTCTCCAGCGTACGTCGGCGTCGGCGCGGGTGTCGGGGCCTGTGGATAACACCGGTTTTCTCGCCCCCGCCGCCCCTACCCGTCCCATCCCCCAGGGGCTCCGCCCCTTCAACCCCGCCAGGGGGCTCCGCCCCCTGGACCCCCGCTCCTCAAACGCCGGAGGGGCTGAATTTTTCAGCCCGTCC
>NZ_JBFALC010000022.1:0-131020 GCF_040656035.1 Streptomyces sp. NPDC050211 | reverse complement strand
GCCGAGCGCATCTTCGAACGCTTCGTCCGACTCGACGACGCCCGCTCCCGCGACCACGGCGGCACCGGCCTGGGCCTCGCCATCGCCCGCGACCTGGCCCACCGCCACCAAGGCACCCTCACCCTCACCCCCCGGACCCTCGGAGCCTGCTTCCAACTACGCCTCCCCCAAGCCCCCACCCCAGCCGAGGAATAGCGCGCTTCACCCAGGCAGCACTGGCCACTCGATGAGACACCGGTGGTCGGTCAAGCACATACGACACGGGCGCCGCCAATTGCATCGGATGCGAACTGGCGACAGCTGCTGTGTCGGCACCAGCGAGGGCGGACAACACCTCGCTGAACAGGGATGTCCGGGCCGTTGCGTCGCGCGACGGTAGTGGCTGGCGAGACCTGAAAGGGCGGTTTGACGTGCTGCCCGTTTCGCGCTTGCAGTTGGGGCTGTCGGGCTGGTGGTGGCTTCTCTGGGTGGCTATGGCCGTGGCTGGGTGAACAACCCCTGCTCGGGCTCGGTCAGGATCCCGCGTTCGGCCAGCCGCTTGAGCTTCAGCCTGACGTTGTTGACGTTATTGGGCGCGATCTCCAGGTCCATCGCCTCGCAGACCGCTCGTGCCCGCAGCGGGGCGTCGGCCGCGGCGAACACCGCCATGATCTGCCGGTAGGCCGGATGGTCCGGCAGCTTCGCGGCCGGCGGCGTCGGCGGGGACGGATCGGGCAGCGCCAGCAGGGTCTTGCGGGTGATGCGAACCTCCTCGGCGGCCCGGTCGAACTCCTCCAATTGCGCGGTGAGTTCTGCGATGTGTCTCCGCGTGGCCTCGGCCTGCGCGGCGTTCTCGCGTTCTTGCTCCTCCAGGTGCGCCAGCACCGCTCCCAAAGTCAGCTCGCTGCCGCTCATGCGCCGCGCCAGGTGGGGTGGCGGTCGAGGTGAGCATCCGGGCCATCCGGTCGCTTATGGCCCAGTACACCCTCGACTCGGCGGGGGCGGGCCGGTGCTCGTAGTCCCGTACCAGCCTGCGGTGCAGCATCATGATCCCGTTCACCTGCTCCACCACCCACCTCTTGGGCTGCGGGACGAACCCGCTGGCTGCCGGGTTGCGCTCGACGACTTCGACGTCGATGCCCACCTTCTGCCCGTGGTCGACGACGGCGGTCTTGAACCCCTGGTCCACTAGGGCCTTGTGCACCGTGTCGGTGTCGGCGGCGACCTTGTCCAGCAAGGCGATGCCGGCGGCGTTGTCATGCGCGGAGCGGCCAGCACCACCACCGCGATCACCAGACCGAGGACAACAACTGCCAGGCCGCGTTTGCGGCCTGGGACCTTATTTGCCGCATCCCTTCCGGTGGTGTCGGCGGGCAACCCGGCGGCCGCGTGCAGGCTCTGGGTGTCGAGCACCACCAGGCTCGGGTGGGACTTACGCCCCCGGCTCTCGCGGACCTGCCAGCACAGAAGGCCGTGGATGGTCTGGTCGGTGCCATCGTCGCGCCACCTGTAGAAGTAGTACTTCACCGCTCCGGCCAGGGGGCAGGTCGTGGGGGAGGTAGTCCCACTGGCAGCCGGTACGGGACTGGTAGAGCAGGGCGTTGACGATCTCCCGCATCTCGTAGGCGCCCTGGTGGCCGCTGGCGGAGGGATGCTGCGCCTTCCAGGACTCGCCGATCAGCCTCGATACGCCTGTGCCACACATTCCAGCGACAACAAAGGCGGCATCACGTCACATACCACGCTCTCAGTCACCGTGGCCACAGACGGGACCGGCTGAGTGGCTGCATCCTCGAACGCGAACTCCGCCCCGCGCTTGGGCTCAATGGGCAGGTCCGCGAGCAGGAAAGCCAGGCGGGTCACGTCATAGCCGGCATCGACAACGACCAGGACGGGTGGGTCGCCGATCCGCCATTGGCCTGCCACATACAACCGCTGGAAAACTTCCCGCACTTGGGGCGGCGGTGACGGTGATGATGTCGTCCCACGGACACAGCCGGACCACGTCCAGCACGGCGGTCCACGACGTCCGACCCTGCTCCAGGGCAGCGACGAAAGAGTAGGGCCACCCGGGAATCATCTGGGCCGAGCCCCTGCCCCGACCGTATGTGTGACAGAACAGCCGGTCCGGGCTGGTATTCGCATCCGGCCGCAGCCAGTTACTCACATCCACCGCCAGGACCAACCGCCCCTCAGGCGTCCGGGGAAGCGGCAGCCCCGCCAGCGCCCTGCGCAACCGAGACACATCCAGATGCCCGCGGTTCAGCCCGCCGTACAACGCGCCATGCCCACGCCGATGCTCAGGCGCCAGGGCCAGCTCGACCAACGTCTTCACCGGGCCGTCCGAGCACAGCAAGGCGTCACTCAGCTCGAACAAGGCGTCAGGCCGCTGGGTCAGGCAGGCATAGAACTCCGACCAGAAGCATGACAGTTCGGCAAACGCATCCCGCGGGACATCCCACTGCAGCAGACTCATCGCTACGGCCTTCGTACTGGTCAAGTGCCTCTGTGACGGAGCACAGGATCAGGCGAAGGCCGCTCTCACGTCAGACCCTCAGACGAAGACGTCAGCAAGTTCGAGGCCATGTTCGACCACGGACGATAAACGTCAAGCTTAGTCGCGTTGTTCACAGAGCATCGTCGAATACGGCTCGGGCGTATCGCCCGGGCGAGATGCCCATGACGCGCCTGAACGCAGTGTTGAACGCATGTTCGGATTCGTATCCGAGTGATCCCGCTATCCGTGCCAGCGTATCGCGACCGTGGATGAGCTTTTCTCCGGCGAGCATCATCCGCCAGCGCGTGAGGTAGGCGATGGGTGTCTCCCCGGTCCGTTGGCGAAAGTGCTCGGCGAAGGTCGATCGTGACATGCCTGCCCGTATGGCCAGATCCCGCACCGTCCATGGAAACGCCGGATCCGCATGTATCGCTCCGAGCGCCGCGCTCAGTCGGGGATCGGCGAGGGCGGCGAACCACCCGATGTCGCTCTCCGAGCTCTTCGACAGGTACAGGCGGAGCGCTTGGACCAGCATCATGTGCGCGAGCTGTTGCGCCACCAGCCACGACCCCGGTCGGGCCTCACGCAGTTCCTCCATCATGAGCTCGATAGACCATCTCAGCCTGGCTCGATCGCCTGAGGTTTCGACCCGCATAAGGGGCGGCAGGGTCCGCAGGAGCACCTCGGCGTGGGGGCTGTTCACTTCGAAGCGGCTGCCCACCATGAAGACATCGCCGCCGCCGTTGTAGGTGACGATTTCGCCGCTGCGGTTGGGGTCGAGTACTTCGCTGGCCCGTTTCGGCTCGACGCCCAGGTCGCTACCGATGGTTACGAGTCGGCCGCTGGGCAGGACGAAGCAGTCGCCCGGTTGGAGCCTTACCGGCGCGTCGACGCCGTCCATCGCCAGCCAGCAGGTGCCTTTGGTAATGGCATAGCACTTGATGCGGCCGGCCAGGTCGTCGAGCCTGAGCGCCCATTCCCCGCCGGCGTTGAAGCCGCCGGTGATGTAGCTGTGCGGCTTCAGCAGGGAGAGAACCTCGGACAGGGGGTCCACCCACGCTCCTCGGACGATCGCGAACAAAACAAGGAGTTTTAAGCATAGCTCGTACGACTCTTGCTGCATACATTTCGACGTGACGGTTCTCCCCGAGGAGACCGAGACCCTTCCTTCTTTGGAGTGCAACAGCATGAAAGCAGCGGTCGTGACCTCGTTCGGCGTCCCGCCGTCATTCCAGGATTTCCGTGAGCCGACAGCCGCCGAGGGCGAAGCCGTAGTAACCGTGCACGCGGCGCCACTCAGTCCGATCGTGAAGAAACTGGCTGCCGGCACGCACTATGCGAGCGGCACGTCGGCCGGATTCGTGCCGGGTGTCGACGGCGTGGGCATCGACGAGACGGGCCGCCGCGTCTACTTCCTGTTCCCGAAGGCTCCCTTCGGATCCATGGCGGAGAAGTCACTCGTCGCACGCAACATGATGGCGCTGGTACCCGACAGTCTGTCCGACGAGCGCGCGGCGACGGTCGCTGGGGCAGGGCTCGCGTCGTGGATCGCGTTCTCCCGGCGAGCCAGGCTCCAGAACGGTGAAACAGTGCTGATCGTCGGTGCGACCGGCGCCGCAGGTGGCATGGCGCTGCAGACCGCCCGGCATTTCGGCGCGGGCAAGGTCATCGCCGTCGGTCGCAATGCCGCGAAACTCGAGCGCCTGGGCGCCGATGTGGCCATCGCCCTGAATGATGACGCGGACAAGGCGCTGCGGGAACAGTTCGACCAAGGCGTCGACGTCGTCCTCGACTTCGTCTGGGGCGAACCCGCCGTCCGTGTCCTGAGAGCCGCGACCGAGGACCGCGGCTCCCGAGGCGGCGAGCCGCGCCTGCGCTACATACAAGTCGGCAATGACGCGGGAGCTGAGATCCCGATCCGCGGCGACATGCTACGCAGCACGGGTCTGGAACTCATGGGAAGCGGCATCGGCAGCGTGTCCGTCGAAGAACTCCTGGCCGGTGCCGGCGAACTGCTCGCCGCTACTCCCACTGCCGGATTCGACGCACCGTTCACCACCATGCCGCTGCGCTCGGTAACCGATGCCTGGAACGCTGACCCGGCCGTTCGCTACATCCTCACGCCGGCGTCGTAAAGCGAGGCTGCTCGCACCAGTACGCCAAGCGCTGCATGCGGGCGACGGCCTGGACGGCGTGTTGGAGGCCGTCGCCACGCTGCCGGCAGTCGCCCAGGATCTATAGTCCTTCATCCGGCCGATCACGTGCTCCACACGGGCGCGGACCCTGCAGTGCTCCGTGTTGTGTGCGGGACACCGAGACCGGTGTTGATGTAGGCACCGTCACCGAGCGCGGTTACCTCTTGGCAGTGCTCAGCCAGGGCGGAGTCCCGCCAGGCTTTCGCCTGCGCAGTGGTGCCGGGCACGGGCCGGGCCGCTGCTACCACGAGACGGGTGTCCGCATCCACGATGAACTGCACGTTCGCCGAGAATCGGCAGCTGTGTGAGGAGGCGCCCATGTTCCGGTCGCGGATGGGGACGAGCGTGCCGTTCAGGTTCCATAACCGCTTGCCCGGCTCCTGTGGGGCCCTGACCGGCTCAGGTGCGAGAAGCAGCCCAAGCCTTTGGATCCCCCGGCACACAGTCGTCGGCGAGATGCCGACAGCGGAGCGAGCTGCCGCAGTGTGGGCGCGTTTTATAAGTCAGGTCAGACCGCGGACAAGGAGGCTCATGGTGTACCGGCAGCAGTCCCACAGACACGCTACCGGGCCGGAGAGTCGGCAGCGTCGTTGCGCTGCTGGGTGGCCTCCAGCGTCGGCGTGTTGGCGCTGAACCAACTCAGTAGCCCAGACAGTTGCTGCGCCAGACTCTGCCCGAGTGGCCCAGTCTGCAGGTGATCTGCAGCGGGACAGTCGGCTCCACCAGTCGTTCGACCAGCCCGTAACGCGCCACCGACCTGAGGTACTGCGACAGTATCTTCTGGCTGATGCCGCCGATGTGCTGCTGAAGGCCGGAATGGCGCATCGGCCCAGGACCCAGCCCAGCGATGATCAACGCGGCCTACCGGCCGGTCACCTGGGCCGTCACCGGCGCGCCGGGCAGTCCTTGTCGAAAGAGCCTGCCGGAAGCCGGGCGAAAACATCCTTGAGCTGCTCACTCACCGCCATGTTCTCAGCTCACAAGAAAGTACGTGCTTACGGATACCGGCACGCCGACCGCCGACCCACCGGGTCGATGGTCAATCCAGCTGAATGGATTCCAATTGTTCACAACTCGCGTATCCCCGGCCTTCCTGGGCTGGGACCTCGGAGGCGTCATTGTGCGCCGAGTCGACGAAATCGACATGTCACCGGCAACCAGTCAATGGCTGCTGCCCGACGCCACACCGGAACACTTGCACCACCCCTGGCTGCAACCCGACTTCACCGACGGCACAGCCTTTGCGATGCACGTACACATCTTCGCCATCGAGGCGCACGGCAAACGTATTCTCATCGACACCGGCATCGGCAACGACAAGCCCCGGCAGATCCCCGACGCCGACAACCTGCAGACCCCGCTGCTGCACACGCTGACTGCCTCGGGCTTCGCCCCGGACACCGTCGACCTGGTGATCACCACGCACATGCACGTCGACCACGTCGGCTGGAATACTCACCTGGTCGACAGCCACTGGACACCGACCTTCCCCAACGCCCGCTACCTCACCGACCGCAGGGAATGGGACTTCTGGACCGCCGCCGCCCAAAGCGACCAGGACGTCGCCCAGGTGCACCGCGACTCCCTGCGGCCCATCCGTGACAACGGCCTGTACGACCTGCTCGACCTCCCCGCCTCAGGCCTTGAAGTCGCCGACGGCGTCCGCCTGGTACCGACACGCGGCCACACCCCAGGCCACCTGTCGGTGAAGCTGACCGGCACCGGCCGCAACGCGCTGATCAGCGGCGACAGCCTGCACCATCCCGTCCAACTGGCGTACCCCGACATGGGCAGCGTCGGCGACGTCGACCCCGCCGAGGCACGAACCACCCGCCACCGCCTGCTCACCGAGCTGGCCAGTACCGATGGCCTGCTGCTGGGCACCCACTTCGCACATCCCACCAGCGGCCACGTCCGGCAGCGGGACAACCGATTCGAGCTGCTGGCCGATTCCCCTGCCCTTCTCTCACCCGCCTCGCTCTAAGGATCCGCGGGCCGACAACAGCGCCCTAGGTGTGCTGTTCGAGCACGTTGATGATGGCACCGTGGTCTTGCATGGGTGAGGGCCTTCTGGATTCGGTGGGGATTGCGACATCTACCACCGACCCCACACCGGAATCAGCGGCCAAACACCTGCCAGTCGCGTCACTAACCTGTCCGAACAGCACACCTAGTACTGCAACGGTGCTTGCCGTGGTGTTTCCGGACAACACCGGAGGGCTGTGGGCCGTGGCGTTCGTGACCTGTCTGAGCGCCCTTGTTGCATACTGCGTCCGAGCCGTACGCACGCGTCGGCGCGGCAGCTCGATGCCCACGGCCAACGAAGCGCGGTGACCGCCGACCGGTGTGGTGTGTGCCGGGTCCCCGCGGGAACAGGGGCCTGGCCGTCGCATCCAGTCAGGCCGTCGCGGCCGACGGGGTCGACGCCGTATCCGGCCTCGGCTCCCTCTACGCCCCTACGGGTTTCAGGGATGCGCGGGCGTGCCGCCACGGGCTTCGACGATGGCTCCCGTGACGTAACTGGCACGAGGGGAGGCCAAGAAGGCGACCACCTCGGCGATCTCACGAGGATCGGCGGCGCGGCGGAGGGCTGTGGTCGCCTTGCCGAGCGTGTCGGCCAGGCCGGCTCCGCGTGTCTGCATGCCCTGGGTACGGGTCGGGCCTGCCGCCACAGCGTTGACGCGGACGCCCGCAGTGCCCAGTTCGTCGGCCCATACACGCGTCAGGTAGTCGAGGGCGACCTTCGAAGCGACATAGACCCCGCCGCCGCGCACGGGCGTGGACGCGGCGCCGGTTGTGATGTTGATGACTGCTCCGGAGCCACGCTCCGCCATCGGGGGTGCGAACGCGGCGACGAGCAGCATCGGTGCGCGGACGTTGACGGCCATGTGGAGATCGAATGCTTCGGCGGTGGCTTCGCTCATCGGTCCGAACTGGAAGACGGCCGCGTTGTTCACCAGCACGTCGACCGGCCCGGCCTTTCCCGAGAGCTCGTGAACGGCACCAGGGTCGGCCAAGTCTGCGGCGATGAACCGAGCGGTCCCGCCGGCTGCGCTGATCTCGTCCACCACCGCGGAGCCTCGTTCGGCATCGCGGCCATGGACGACGACCGCTGCTCCAAGGGCCGCGAGCTTGCTCGCGACGGCCCGGCCGATACCGGCAGTGGCGCCGGTGACAAGGGCGGTCTTCCCTTTCAGTTCAAGGGGCATGAATGGTTCTCCTTGGCTGGTGAGTTCGAGGAGTCGGTGGATTGGCGGCATGTTCTTGCCGCGTGCACCATCGCGCCGCGGACGGCATCTCCCTTGGGGCCCGATCCCGCAGGCGGCAGGGCAAAGTCCCGGTGTGGTGTGCAGTGGGCAAGCCTCGTGGCGTGACCGCCTGCGGGAACGGACGTGGCACTTAGAGAGCGGACTGCAACTGCTCGCGGTGTTCGACCAGCCAGTCCTCGAGCGTCCGAAGCCGCGGGTTGAGCGTCCGGATCAGGTCGATATCGCGGTTGCCGACGAACGTTGCGGCGGCTTCGGTGAAGAACTGGAACATGTTGCCGAGTTCCTCGGCCTCCGGGAATCCGGCATTGCGCAGCTGGTCGTGGGTCATGGGCCGGTAGGCGACCGGCTCGCCGAGCACCTTGGCGAAGAGCTCTGCCAGTTGGCCGCCTGTGGCGTGGGTGCCGGCCAGACCCACCGTGCGGCCGACAAACCGGGCTCCGGCCCGGAAGATGCCGTAAGCGGTACGGCCGATGTCCTCGGCGGCCACAAGCGCCATCGTGCTGTCCCCCATGGGCAGGGAGAGCACCGCCCGACCGTCCGCCCCGCGGCGCGGGCTCAGCCCGGCGAGGATGAACATCTCGTAGAAGAAGGACGTCTCCAGGAAGGTCGTGGGCACACCCAGGGCAGTGAAGTGCGCGTTCGCTTCGTTCTTGGCATCGAAGTGCGGCACCTTGTAGCCATCCCCGAGGGTGGGGGCATCGCTGCCGAGAAACGCGAAGTGCGGACGGGTGTCCTCCAACGTCGACCACACGACGTGTTTGAGCCCGGCGGCCCTGGCCGCGCGCGCTGCGTTGCCGGCCTGGTCCAGCTCCATCCGCGCACGGCTGCGGGCCGCTTCCTGCTCGAGGGTGAGCTGCTCCCGGAAGTTGGTGACGACGAACGCACCGTAGGCGCCGTCCAACGCGGCACGCAGGCTCGCCTCGTCGTCGAGATCCACCTGGACCACCTCGGCGCCGCGCGCGGCGAACTCCTTCGCCTTCGTCGAGTCCGGGTTCCGGGTGAGCGCCCGCACGGTGAACGGCCCGTTCCAGTCGTCCAGAACAGCGCGCACCAGGCCGCCTCCCTGCGACCCGGTCGCCCCCACCACTGCAATGATCTTCTTGTCGGTCATGGCTGGCTTGCCCTTCCCAATTTTTGGAATGACAGAAATAGCGGATATGAAAAGCCCGGCCCGCGGCCATCGAGTATGCGAACTCCAGAGTTTGGTCACGGGCGGGCAGCCCGGCAGCCCCGAACCGGCTGCTCGGTGGCTGGTGCATACATCACTGCGCGCATGCGAGCCTCGCTCGCTGTCCGCGAGTCAGCGATGCGCTACATAGGAACGGACGTTTGTGCGGCGCTGAGGCCCGCGTAGGCAGGTGCTTGGCTAGTAGCCGATGGCAAGCCAGGCGCGATGCGTGCTTGGGGTGTCGATTTCGTCGGCGAACGCGATCGCGTAGTCCTCCACCCCGAGCACAGAACGTCCTTCTCCATCGGTGACCTGCGCGGTGGCACTCGTACGGTAGGAACCTGTCCGCAGGCCCGGTTGGTGAGGGCCGAAATCCGCCGCCGGGACGAGACAGAACCAATCGACACCCTCGGGCGCCGCATCGAGTACGGCCAGCGCCCGCGTGTGCGCCTCGATACGCGGAAGGAGCCAAGCGGGAAAGCCGGGGGTGTCGGCCTGTCGCGGTCCGCCCTCGACCAGTGGGAGAACCGCCGAGCCGCCGACAACTCCGAGGCGTGCCCCGGTTTCCTCGGCGGACCGGAGGAGAGCCGCCACGCCTGTATCGAGTCCGTCGTCGCCGGCGACGGCCGGAAGCGCCGAAACGAGTACATGCGCACCGGAGACCACCTCCTTGAGGAAGGCGGAGTCGTGCACGCTACCGGCGCTTTGGGTGACTCCTCTCGGAAGGCCCGTTCTGTTGCGCCGTGATACGGCCGTCACTTCATGTCGGCGCAAGGCGAATTCTTGCGCCAGAGCGCCACCGACAAATCCGGAACCGAATACAACGATTCTCATCCCTGCCTCAACCCACTGCTCGGTGACACATTAGAGGTGCAACTTCGGGTCGGCCGCAGCTACGGATTTATTCCTTCTCGAGAGGAGAAGGAACCTCGGATATCCTCGTACGGCTCCTGCGAAGAACCGCGCTCAACTATGCTGTAGTTGGTTCATCACGAGGTCAATAAGGCACATTTGCGTGCCCGGTTTCATGGAGGTAACCGTGAGCGCTCGCCATACACCCGCTCATACGGACGTGTGCGACGTCCGTGACGTTCTGGACCTGATGGCCGACAAATGGTCCCTCTACGTCGTGTCCAACCTGAGCGACGGCCCCCGCCGCTTCAACGAACTCAAACGCGCTGTCCACGGTGTCAGTCAGCGCATGCTGACCCTTACCCTGCGGCGCCTCGAACGTGACGGCATCCTCACCCGCACCGTCCACGAGGTCATGCCACCCCATGTCACCTACCAGCTCACCCCGCTCGGCACCGGCCTGCTGTCCGCCGCCACCCCCCTCATCACATGGAGCACCGGCCACGTCGCCGAGATAGCGGCCGCCCGCGCCGGCCACGACCGGAGTCAAGGTCTCGACGCGCAAACCACCAGCGCTTGAGGCCGGCCCTGGAAGGCGGAACGGCGGAACAGTCCATGACGGCGCCCTCGCCGGAGGGGCGGGGGCGTTTCTCGGCCAGGGTGTACTTCAAGAGTTCTGATTGCTGGGCAGATTCCACGGGCCGTGGCCCCGCCGGTTGTAGTGGCTGAGGCGGGCCTGGTGTTGTCGCCGACGGCGCCATGCCAACCAGTGCAAGATGTGGTCGACCGGGTGGGACGGCGCTCGGTGAGGTGGGTGATCAGGCGTCGGATCTCGGCGAGGCTGATGTGGATGAGCTGAGAGGATCCGTTTCTACTTTCTCCGCATCCAGCTCTCGGGCCCGCAGGACGGTCATGGCAGGCGTGGGCGGCCACGGCCAGGGTCATGTTGCGGTGCCAGCCGGGGTAGCGACGGACCAAGTAATCGTCCAGGCCACACCCCTGTTTCGCGGTCTGGAAGC
This sequence comes from Streptomyces sp. NPDC050211, assembly GCF_040656035.1. Classification (NCBI taxonomy): domain Bacteria; kingdom Bacillati; phylum Actinomycetota; class Actinomycetes; order Kitasatosporales; family Streptomycetaceae; genus Streptomyces; species Streptomyces sp. NPDC050211. Next base: position 120,041 of record NZ_JBFALC010000022.1, on the reverse strand, counting down.
ATTCCTCAACAGCCCAGCGGCTGCCCCCGATGCGGATCAGCTCGTCCAGGGTGGTGTCGGCCGGACAGTAGACAATGAAATAGAAGATCTCGGCACCGGATGCTGCCACCAAGTGACCTCACCGTCGTCACGCCGCCAGCCACTCGCAGCCAGCCATGCCGTGCGAGGGCGGCTACGGCGGGGCAGTGGGGGATGAAGCACCACCACAGCCACCCTCCCCATCCGGGCTTGCCCTGCGCCAGACCGAGCCAGTCCCACCCCCCGCGTGAGCGATCCAGGCGAATGGCTGCGCGGGATCCAGAGCCTGCACCGGGCTGACGGAGGCGGTCTACGCTCCTGGCCGCCTGAAGGTGACTCACCCGGCCAGGACGATCTACAGGGCAACAGCGACGATCGTGACAGCTACGAGAACGGCTACCGATCATCCTCACAGTCGTAGCTGCTGACGGGGCTTGATCCTCGCGGTACGCCGTTGCCATGAGGTACGCGCAGGGCGGCGGACTGTCGGACGAGCGCCGGCAGTTCCGCAAGGGCATCCGCATGTTGGCCGCCGAACGGTTCGCTGCTGGTGAGCCGAGTTCGGCGATCGCGAACGAGTTACGGGTCAGTGTCCGGTCCATCCAGCGGTGGCGTCGGTTGTGGGACAAGGGCTGTCCGCGGGCTCTGCGCTCGGCAGGATCGGCCTCGCCACCCCGGTTGAGCGAGACCCAGTTCGCCCAGCTGGAGGCGGAGTTGGCGAAAGGGCCGGTCGCACACGGCTGGCCGGACCAGCGATGGACACTGTCCCGCATCAAGACCGTGATCGGCCTTCGCTTCCACCAGAGTTACACCCTGCAGGGAGTGCGCAAGCTGCTCATCCGGCACGGCTTCTCCTGCCAGGTGCCGGCCAGACGAGCCGTCGAACGCGACGAGGACAAGGTCACCGGCCGGGTGAAGGAGACCTGGCCACAGGTGGAAGGACCGCGGCGGCGCTCGACGCCTGGATCGTCTTCGAGGACGAGTCCGGCTTCTCGATGACGCCGCCGGCTGCCCGCACCTGGGCCCGCCGCGGACAGACACCCGTGATCCGGGTCCGGGGCCGCTCCCGCCGCCGGATCTCGATCGCCGCGCTGGCCTGCTACAAGCCGGGCGAACGATCGAGGCTGATCTACCGGCCCCACCGCGACGACGGCCGACGCGACAGCCGCAAGAGCTTCGCCTGGGTGGACGACATCGGGGCCGAGGCGATCGGTGCTCGTGCGGGTTCGGCGCGATCTTCCGCCGGGATGTCGGCGACGATCTCGGCCTGATCGCCGAAGAGCAGCAGGACTCGGACGGTGACGTGCTCAGGCGTCATGGACTCATCCTCTCGCGGTGAGGCCGCCCAGCACGTCGTTCTGCAAGCGGGCCGGGCGCCGCTGGGTCACAGGTCGGCGAAATTGAGGGCGACGACCGCGGGAGTGTTGCTGCTGGTATACCCGTCACGCACCGGCAGCTGCGTGCGGAAGTTGTCCGGCGTCCACCACAGCCGCTCGTCGCCGACCGCCCCTTTCCACACCATCACGATCCGGTTGTCCACTCGCCCCAGTGCGGGGCCGTGACTGGACCGGCCAATGGCGAGTTGTTGGGCCGACCAGCCGCCGTTGCCGTAGCTGGCTCGCCAGAGGTGGTCGTCGCTGCCGGAGCCTTTCCAGGCCATCACCAAGACTGCGCCGTTCGACGCCAGCGCCGGACCGTGGGTCGAACCACCGGGAAACGCCTTCGGCGCCGTCCAGGACTGGCCGTCGTACGTACACCAGTAGAGGTCCTGGTTGCCACCGGAACCCTTCCACGCCATGAAGAGACGGCCGTCGTGCTGAGCCAGCGCCGGCCCGTGTGTCGAGCTCGCCGTCCCGTCGCTGGTCAGCTGCTGCGGGCTCCAGCCTCCAGGCCCAAGCACGGAGTACCAGATGTGCTCGTCCTGGCCGGCACCGCGCCAGGCCATGACCACCCGTTCGCCGAGCACGCTGAGCGCCGGCCGGTCCTCGGTGCGGGGCACCCCGGCCGGAAGCGCCTGGTCGGCCCAGGAACCGCCCGTGAAGTGCGCCCTTGAGGTCCAGATCCGGTTGTCGTTGTCCGCTCCCCGCCACGCGGCGCGGATCCCGTGTCCGACTGGCTCGACCACTGCGGCGATCCCGCGGCTGCTGGCGAACCAGCTCACCTGCCGGGCGTCGTTGAAGTCGGTGCCGTGGTCGCTGCGTGCCGAGTAGATCCCTTGGTCCGAGCCGTGGCCTTTCCAGATCACGAAAACGCGGTCGTTCACGATGCCTCCAGGTGTCCAGATGCGGTGAGGGTGATGACCAGAGCGAACCGGGCGGCAGGAGCCCGGAACCCTTTGTGCGGAAGTGCTGAGCTGGCAGAACGCCGATCGGGCGGGTGGGAGGGGTGGCAATTGACCGACTGGACCTTCTGCCGAGCGGGGGTAACCGCACGTCGGCGGCGCCCTGTCCTGGCTCGCACCGTGAGGCGAGCCTGCCGCGTGGCGCGGTACTGCCCGGTGCCGGCGCTCAGGCTCATGGCGTCACTCATGACGGCACAAGTTCCAGGCGAACGGTGTTGTCGTACGGCACGACCAGGGTGTGTGAGCCAGGCGTGGTCCAGTGCGCGGGTACCAGGAAGAGGCGGCCGTTGGCCTGCACCAGGAGCCGTAGACCCCGGTAGTGGTAGCGGAGTTCACCGCCTGCCGCGGAGGACAGGCGTGTGCCGCTGGCGCCGGCAGGGAGGTCGCGCAGAGGTTCCTTTGTGTAGAGGACGACTTCCGGGCGGCCCGGCAGGGAGTCCGCGTCGTCCAGGGCCCTGCCCAGTCCGTAGGCGGCGGCGAAACTGTTGGCCGTCCAGAACGCGCTGGCGATGATCAGCAGGGTGACCCACGCCATGGCGTATCTGCACAGCCGTACGCAAGCCGGTGAGGCCAGCCAGTCCACGACGGGTGAGCGCGCAGGAGGATCCGCGTCGTCCTGCGCATTGGCGAGTCGGCGCCGGTCCCGGCGGATGGTGACACGGCGCAGCAGCCAGCCCCCGTAGGCGAGCCCCACGGCCCCCGCGCCCAGGCACAGGGGTGTCGTGGCGATCGCCTCGGTGCGGGCGATGCCCGGTATCAGCATGCCCACGATGCCGCGGGTCAGAGCCAGGCAGCCGAGCAGCGTGACGAATACCCCGATCCAGCCGGTGACGTCGTCCCTGGCCTGCGACGCGAGCAGCGCGCGGACTCCGGTGTGTGCGGCGAGGGCCAGCAGCCCTATCACGGAGACCGCGATGAGGGGCGGGTACACGGCCTCCACCCCGTACAGCAGCATGTCCTGGAGCGATTGGTTCATCAGCGACAGGTAGACCCCGAAGTAGCGGAACCGCGCCGTCGTCGCCACGTAGCCGAAATAGAACAGAAGCGAGGTCACGACAGTGGCCGGCCCCAGTACGTTGACGACAGCTCGCGTCCGCTCCAGGAAGTGCCCACCCGGCGAGGTGGCGGCGGTCACGTTTCGCTGTCCGTGGGGCTGGTGGTCTCGACCACCGTTGGGGTTTCGACGGGTGGCGAGTCGTCCACGGGCGGCGGAGAGCTGGTGGGCGACTCCGGCGGTGTTGAGTCACCGCCGAAGGAAGGAGCGGTGAGCGTGAGGACCTGCGACAGGGTGAGTCGGACCACCATCGGATGCTGCGGCGACACGGAGTAGCGCGTGAGCGTCTGGCTGTCGCAGGGCCATGCGGCGTGGGAGGTACAGGTTGCCTCCACCTCGACGTGGACCGTGGCCCCGCCGGAATTCGGCGTGCGGGTGTGGATGTACAGGACGCATCCGTTGGCGTAGTCGGGTCGCAGCACGGTGCCCGAGGGGCAACCCTGGGACAGCGGAACGCTGTCGGGCCGGGTCGGATGGACGCCCTGACTGACCCCCTCGCAGCCTTGCTTCAACTCTGCGTTGTGAGCGTGGGACAGCCACACCGAGACGATCTTCAACGGTACGGCGGTCGAATGGTTGGCCGGTGCGAAGCAGCCCCTGCCCGCTTCGGTATCGCCCGGCGGGGGTGTGTAGGACGGGTAACCGTCAAGGGGATACGAGTTGTCCAGCGTTGCCCCGGGGAGCCTGACGGAGCCGGGCCGCCCGCCTCCTCCGCCGGACGTCGACGATCCGCCCCCGCTGCCCCCACCGTCCGCGCTGCCCCCGCCGGACGAGCCCTGCCCTACTTCCCCCGAGGCGTTGGCACCACTCTGCCCCTCCGACGCCACGCCCGACCCAGCCGCGTCCGGCCGGTACCCACCGCTGTCGGCGGAGTCCCCGCCACTGGATGCCGTACGCGCGATGGCGAACACCCCCAACAGCAGAAGAACCCCCGCCAGAGCCGCCAGCGTCACGTGCATGCGGATCGAACGAGATCCCGTCATGCGACTGCCCCCTTACCCCCGTGCCCCGTTGTGCCCCGATCCCGTCCGTATCTGATCCAGGAGCTGGACGAGTTCCATCCAGCCGCTGAACTCCTCCTCGCCGTCGTCGGTGATGACGCGGCCCGACACCGGGTCCGCGTCGGACGCGAAGTCGACGATCGCGCGGCGTAGGCCGCCGACGGTGGGGGAATCCATGGCAACAGGATGTGGCGCCTGCCGAGAGGACACATCGTGGTGGCTACCGAAGTCTTTTCCGGCAGCCCGCGGATTGGCAGGGGGATACCTGATGACGCTTATGGAGCGGGAGCGCGAACTGCGCCGCATCGACGAGCTGTTGGCCCACGCTCGGGCGGGGGAGGGCGCGACTCTGCTGATCGAAGGAACGGCCGGCATCGGAAAGACTGCCCTGCTGGCCGCTGCCGCGGACCGGGCCGCACGGCAGGGCGTAACCTCCCTCAACGCGCGCGGTGGCGAGCTGGAGCGGGACCTTGCCTTCGCGGTCGTCCGGCAGTTGTTCGAAGCTCGGCTGCGGAGTGAGTCGGCCGATGTCCGCGATGAACTGCTCTCCGGTGCGGTGGAGTTGGCCGCACCCGTCTTCGGCATGGCGCCCCCCGGTCCCGACGCCGGAGCTGTGGGTGCGGTGGTGCACGGGCTCTACTGGTTGTGCTCGAACCTGGCGGACCGCGGTCCGCTGCTCCTGGCGATCGACGACGCGCACTGGTGCGACGACGCCTCGCTGCGGTTCGTGTCCCATCTGGCGCGCCGGGTCCCCGAGTTACCGGTCCTGCTCGTCCTCGCCGCACGGCCCGCGCTGCCCGGCCGGGCCGATCCTGTCGACCGCGCGCTCAGTGGCGTAGTGCCGGAGACCGTGAGGCTGGGACCGCTCAGCGAGCAGGCAGTAGGCGCGCTGGTTCGGCAGGACCTGTCGGCCGACGCCGAGGACGAGTTCTGCCGGGCTTGCGCGAGAGCGACCGCGGGCAACCCCTTCCTGCTCAACGAGGCACTCATCGGCTTGCGTGCGGACGGCGTGCAGCCGGTCGCTGCGGAGGCCCACCGGATCGACGCGCTGCGTCCCGAGACGCTCACTCGCGCGGTGCTCACCCGGCTTGCACGCCTCGGCCCGGACGCCGTACGCCTGGCCCGCTGTGTGGCCGTCCTGGGCCCCGCTGCCGAGCTGCGGCGGGTCGCGGCCCTGGCCGGCCTCGGCCTGGAGCAGGCCGCCGACCTCGTTGACGCGCTGGCCCACGACGGGCTCGTCACCGCGGGTTCACCGGTCGAGTTCGCGCACCCGCTCGTGCGGGGCGCCGTCTACGGGGACACGGCCGAAGCCCTGCGAGCCGTGGCGCACAAGCAGGTAGCCCGCCTGCTGGAGGCGGACGCCGTGCCGTCCGAGCAGCTCGTACCGCACCTGCTGGCGGCGGCGCCGGACCGTGATCCGTGGGTGGTCGGCGAACTGCGCGTGGCCGCGGCCGACGCCCTCACCCGTGGGGCGCCCGAGCTCGCGGCCGCCTGTCTCGAACGGGCCCTGGAGGAACCGCCGGAGGCCGGTCTCCGAGCGGAACTCCTCACCGGGCTCGGCGCAGCCCTGGGCATGCTCAATCGCACCGTCGAGGCCGCCGACGCGCTGCGGGCCGCGCTCGACCTCACCTCGGACCTGGACCGGCGTATCCAGATCACCATGGACCTGGGCCGGCTGATGGTGATGACCGGCCAGGGGCACCAGGCCCTTGAACTCTTCGAAGGGGCCCGGCGCAGCAGCGCGGCCCGCCCCGGCGGTGTGCCGCGGCGCATCCTCGTGAACGTCGCCTGGGGACGCCTCACGGCGATGGAACCGCCCGCGGATTGGATGCGGCAATTGGACGCGGTCGCTCCGCAGCTCGGCGGGGACAACGACGACGACCGCATGGCACTGTCGCTCCTCGCTTTCGGCGGCGCCGCGACCGGGGACCGGTCGAGCGCCGAGGTGGCCCGGCTCGCCGCCCTGGCCGGCGCCGGCCCGCTGCCGCCCGAACCGTGGATCCTGGTCAATTTGGCCAGCGCGGCCCTGGCGATCACCGACCACCTGCCGCCCGCCCTGGACCTGCTGGACCGCGGCCTGGAGATCGCGCGGCGCCTCGGGGACATCACATCCTTCGCCTACCTGTCCGTGCTGCGCTCCCATACGGCCCACTACGCCGGGCGCCTGATGGAAGCAGAGGCGGACGCCTGGGCGGCGTTGAGCCTGGCGAAGGCAGAGTCCCAGGACGCGCCCCTCGCGGCGGCCGTGCTGGTGGATGCCCTGATCGACCGCGGTGACCTGCCGGGCGCGCAGCGGATCCTCACCGAGCAGGGCATCGACGGCGACCAGCCGCTCAGCATGCTCATCGCGCACTTCGTTCACACCGCCCGCGGCAGGCTCCGGCTCGGCCAGAACCGGCCCCGAGACGCACTCGCCGATCTTCTCCCGTGCGGCGAGGGTCTCGTGGCCGCTGGATGCGTCAACCCCGGGTTCGCTGCGTGGCGTTGCCCTGCCGCGCTGGCGCACCTCGCGCTGGGTGACACGTCCGCGGCCCAGAAGCTGGTCGACGAAGAGCTGGCCCTCGCCCGCACGTTCGGCGCGCCGCGCGCCATCTCCGCCGCCCTGCGGACGGCCGCGCAGATCGAGGGCGGGCGGGCAGGCATCGAACTGCTCCGGGAGGCCGTCACCCTCCTCGGCGGCTCACCCGCCCAGTTGGAACGCGCCCAAGCCCTCGTCGACTACGGCTCGGCGGTACGGCGGACCGGTCGGCGCGCCGACGCACAGGAGCCGTTGCGGCAGGGGCTGGACCTCGCGACGCGATGCGGGGCCCGAGCCCTGGCGCAGCGGGCCAGCGACGAGCTCGTGGCGGCCGGCGCCCGGCCCAGACGCTCGGTACTCAGCGGCCCCGCGGCTCTCACCGCCAGTGAGCTCCGGGTCGCGCACATGGCGGCCGCCGGCAAAACCAACCGGGAGATCGCCCAGGCGCTGTTCGTCGCCCGCCGCACGGTCGAGGTCCATCTCACCAGCACCTACCGAAAGCTCGGCATCACCTCACGCCAGGCGCTCCGCGAGGCCATCGACCACGTCACGGAACCGCCTGCCGACACGCCGGGCTGAGCCGCGCCAGCACACCTGCCGCACTGATGTGGACGGCCACAAATTGGCGGGCCATCATGGACGATCGCGGTGATCATACTGAGCGGACCGGGGACAAGAACCGTTCGGCGGCCCGGCGCCACATTTCCTCGCGAATCCTCAGCGTCGTCCAGTGGCCTCAGCAACGTGTCGAGGGTGGCCGTCTCGCCCCGAACTTCATCGGCTCCTCCCAAGACCAGTGAGCGGATGACCGAGGCACGTACGGTGCGCTCCGGTCCCCAGCTTTCTCCATCGGCGGCGGAGTCGCCGCCAGCCGCGTCGGCCGGCCCCAGGTCGACCTCCTCTCCTGTGCCGAACGCCTCCCACAGGCGCAGTTCCGGCCCAGTGAGATCCTCAGGACGCATCCGCGGTGACCTCCGCTTTCTCGGAATCGGAGTGCATCCATGGTCCAGGTCTGGCATGTACCGGGCAATGGGTGCCGTTCAGCCGACCCTCGTAGGGTTGCCACCACGTTCACCAGACCGTCGACCGGCCCGCTTTCGGGCAGCACAGGAACACGCAGGCGTAGCCGAGACACCGCCGAACGGGCCCGGCCAAGCTGGCCGTTGGTTGCGGGCGGAGGGCGGTTTGCGACGATGCGCGGGGTCGACTTGATCGGTTGGCGTCTGCGGGCGGGGCATGTGGATCGGCGCGGTCCGGGGGCACGCTGGCGGCGAGGACGGCCAGGGCGAGCGTGATGGGCCGGTGTCATGATCCCTGGTCTGACGTCACCTGCCGGAACCAGGGTCGCGGTGAAGCTCTTCCGCCCCGACCCCGTGCCCACGCCGACCCGGTGCGTGGGCGTGGCGCTGCAGGAGCAGGGCCCCGGCACGGCATGCTTACGTGCCTGCCTCGACCAGCCGACCAAGCGTTCCTCGGATGGGGGAGACGCGCGCTTCCACATCGGCCGGAAACCAAGATCCGGACCATTCGCGGGCCAGAACACCACCCCGGTCGCCGTCGAGGCCATTTCCGCTGACCAGGAGCCCACTAACCCTGTAGTGCCAGCAGACCAAGCAGGAGGTTGCCGACCTCGGACAGGCGCGCGCCGGTGTTGCAGTACAGCCGGATGATCGCCTCGTCCCGCAGCTGGGCAAAGTCCCTGCCCTTGCAGGTTCCAAGGACCTTCGTGGTCTCGTCGTTGCGGATGACCGGGATCAGCTTCTGCGGCATCTTCGGCTGCCGGACCCGCTCCATCGGCGACCGGTCGATCTCGCCCTCATCCAGCATCAGCCACTTGAAGAACTGCTGCAGCGCCTTGTGCTTGTTCAGCGCGGTCGACGCCGACCGCGTCTCGATCATCCACGCCTGGAACGCCTCAACATGCGCCCGCGTGACGTCGGTCGGATCCTCAGCTGCGTCATACGCTTCCGGATCCGGCGCATACTCCCCCAGGTAGCGGCCCAACTGGGCGGCCGCCAGCAGATAGTTGTACCGGGTGGTCTCCGGATAGTTCCCCGACCGCAGCGCGCGATCCCAGTCCCGCAGAAACCCCGACCAGGTCTTCGACAGCCCCGCAGTGATCTTGTTCAAGTCCAAGAGCGGCATCTTCGCCGGCCTCCGAGTAAAGGTGCCGATGAGCGGCATGCTCAACCTCGAAGATCGGAAACGACCCACACGAAAAGGGCCCTCACAGGCTGCTGCCTGCGAAGACCCTTCACACCGTCGGGACGACAGGATTTGAACCTGCGACCCCTTGACCCCCAGTCAAGTGCGCTACCAAGCTGCGCCACGTCCCGGTGCCCGTCTGACCTGGGATTTCCCGCGGCCGGACGCGCATGGAAACAATACCGCACTTGGGCAGATGGTCGCGCACTCGTTTATCCGCGGCGCCTCGCACCAAGCCGCACTTGACCTCAAGTTTGGTTCAGGTTGCACGATCGTCGGCATGACGATCACCGAGGAAAACAGGCGTACGTACGGCTACGCGGACCTGCCCCGGCTCATGAGCCTGATGTCGGGCGACGAGAAGCACGGACCTGCGGCGACGTCCACGCTGGATGCGCTGTGGGTGCTCTACGACCGGGTGCTGCGGGTGCGCCCGGAGCTGATGGAGGACCCGGAGCGGGACCGGTTCCTGCTGTCCAAGGGGCACGGGCCGATGGCGTACTACGCGGTCCTGGCCGCGAAGGGCTTCGTACCCGTGGACTGGCTGCCGGACTTCGGCTCGTACGACTCCCCGCTCGGCCACCACCCCGACCGGGTGCTCGTGCCGGGGGCGGAGATCGGCAGCGGTTCGCTGGGGCACGGGCTGCCGATCGCCGTCGGTACGGCGCTGGGGCTGCGCGCGCAGGGGCTCGACGAGCCGCGGGTCTGGACGCTCGTCGGAGACGCCGAGCTGGACGAGGGCAGCAATCACGAGGCGATCGCCTTCGCCGGGCCCGCCGGGCTGGAGCAGCTGCATACCGTCGTCATCGACAACGCGTCTGCCACCTACGCACGGCCCGGCGGGATCGCCGCCCGTTTCGAGGTCGCGGGCTGGTCGGCGGTCACAGTCGACGGACGCGACCACGAGGCGCTGTACGCCGCCTACACCGCCCCGCACCCGGGTCGCCCGCACGTGGTGGTGGCCCGCGTCGAGCCGAAGTACGCCTGAGCGCCACGCGCACACACCCACTGCGAACTCACGCCCACACCACACTCCGCACTCACGCCCCCTCCGAACTCAACAGAAGGGCTCGAACTCCATGGACACCATGCGTGACCGTTTCGCTCCCGTCGCCTCGCGGCTGCTCAACGAGGATCCGCGGGTCGCGGTCGTTCTCGCCGTGATCGGCTCGGACAGTTTCGAGGAGGCGCGGCGCAGGCATCCCGACCGGGTGATCGACGTCGGTATCCGCGAGCAGCTCCTGGTCGGGGCGGGCGCGGGCCTGGCGCTCACCGGGATGCGGCCGATCGTGCACACCTTCGCCAGCTTTCTCGTGGAGCGGCCCTTCGAGCAGGTGAAGCTGGATCTCGGGCATCAGGACGTCGGTGCGGTGCTGGTGAGCGCCGCCGCGTCCTTCGACTGGCCGGCCGGCGGGTACACGCACATGGCGCCGGGCGATGTGGCGCTGCTCGACACCCTGGACGGGTGGACCGTTCATGTGCCGGGGCATCCGGACGAGGCCGAGACACTGCTGCGGCATGCGGTCGCCGCCGGTGACGACAAGGTGTACGTCCGGCTGTCCGTCCAGTCGAACGCCGCCGGACGCCCGGTCGACGGGGCACGCTTCATCACCGTCCGCGAGGGCCGCTCCGGGGTCGTCGTCGCCGTGGGACCGATGCTCGACGCCGTGCTGGACGCCACCGAGGGCCTCGACCTGACCGTCCTGTACGCGACGACCGTACGGCCCTTCGACACGGACTCGCTGCGCCGGGCCACGGAGGCCGCCGGCACCGATGTCGTCCTCGTCGAGCCCTACCTCGCCGGTACGTCGACCACCGCCGTGAACGACGCGCTCGCCGACGTACCCCATCGCGTCCTGGGCCTGGGCGTCGGCCGCCGTGAGCTGCGGCGCTACGGCAGTGTCGAGGAACATGTCACCGCGCACGGCCTGGACGCCGGGTCGCTTCGGGACCGGATCACGGGGTTCGTGGGCGGTTAGGCTGGGGGGGTTATGGGGGCCGCGCCCCTACGGGGCGCGGGGAACTGCGCGACCAGCCCCGACGGACCCGCAGACGACTGACGAGCGAGCGCCGCACTTCCAGCGGAGCGCCTACGCCGCCGGCGGCCCCAACTCCGGGTAAGCCTCAAGGAGTCGGCTCGGCGCAGCCTGTCGCCAGGAGTCCGCGAGGATGTCCCTCAGCTCCCCCTCGTCCTCCAGCGCGGCGAGCCGGACCCGGACCCAGGCGAACATCGCCTCGTGCTCGGCGATCCAGAACTTCTCCGGCTCGGCCAGGACCAGTTCGTCGCGTTCCTCCTTGGGGCAGCGCACGGCGATGGAGGTCTCCTCCTCGGGCAGCGTGGCGAACATCTTCCCCGCGACCCGGAATGTGGGCATGCTCCAGGCGATCTTCTCCGTCGTGTCCGGCAGGGACAGGGCGATCCGTCGTACGTCTTCGGCATCCGGCATGGGACGCACGGTAGCGGCTCCCACTGACATTCAGCAGGTGAGAGCGCTCGCTCCGACCTGCTTGAAGTAGATGGTCGTCGGCCGCAGGACCCCGGCCGGGCTCGCCGCGTAGTCGGGTATCGCGCCGAGCCGGGTCCAGCCAGCCGAGCGGTAGAGGCGTTCGGCGAGGCTGTCGGTCTCGGTGTCGAGGTGGAGGAGGGTGATGCCCGCTTCGGCTGCCGCCCTTTCCGCGGTGTCCAGGAGCGTACGGCCGAGGCCCCGCCCCCGCGCGTCCCGGTGCACCATCAGCTTGACCAGCTCGGCGCGGTGACGGCTGTTGGGCTTGTCGGGGAAGGCCAGGCTGACGGTGCCGGACACCCGGCCGCCCTCTTCACGTGCGATCCACACCGCGAGTCGCCCGGCGGCGACTCCGGCGGCCCACTCCGTCCACCACGCCACGGCCGCCGCGCGGTCGAGCGGCGCGAGGAAGCCGATGGAGGCGCCCGAGTGCACGGTGTCGGTCAGCAGATCGGCCAACTCCTCGACCGCCGCGAGCAGTTGATCCGCGTCCCAGCGCATGACGTTCACGGCAGCACCACCGCCAGCACATACCGGACCTCCTCGGCACCGGCGCACCGGAACCGCGTCGGCCCCCACACCCGCAGCCGCAGGCAGTCGCCCGCATCGAGCCGGTGCTCCACGTCCTGCGCGGTCACCTCCAGGGACCCCGCCAGCACCCAGATGTGCTGCTCCAGTCCCGGCACGGGCGGTCGGTCGTACGCGATGTCGGCGCCCGCGGCGAGCCGCCCCTCGACGAGTTCGCCGCGCAGCCCGGCGTGCGGCGGGGACACAGAACGCCGTACGAACCCGGAGGACCGGTCCTCCCACACGTGCTGCTCGGCCGCCCGCACCAGCAGCGCGGGCTCCTGCTCGACCTCGCTGAGCAGCTGGGACATGGTCCGTCCGTAGACGGCGCAGAGGCGGTTGAGGAGGGATGCCGTGGGGCTGATCTCCGCGCGCTCGGCGCGGGACAGCGTCGACCGGCTCACTCCGCTGCGCTCCGCCAACTCCCCGAGCGACCAGCACCGTTCGGACCGCAGCTCGGCGAGGCGGGCACCGAGCCGGGCGTCCACGGGGTCGGGCGCGGCTTCGACGTGTTTCATATTCGGGATGCTATCCCATATACGAGAAAGCTCGGAGGGTCCTCAGCCCTGGGCCGCCGCTCCCAACGCGTCCAGCACCGGACGGATCAGCGGATGCTCCTCCGCTCCCCTCCGTACGGCCGCGAAGACCCGGCGGGTGGGCGCGACCCCGTCGACCGGACGGACCACCACGCCCGTGAGGTCCATGCCGTGCAGTGCGGAACGGGGTACGAGCGCCACGCCCGCGTCGGCGGAGGCGAGGGCCACGACAGCGCGGAAGTCGTCCGAGGAGTGCTCCAGGCGGGGCTGGAATCCCGCGCTCTCGCAGGCGAGGACGACGACGTCGTGGCATGGGTTGCCGGGGTACGGGCCGATCCACGGGTCCTTCGCCAGCTCCGCCAGCGGAACCTCCTCGGCGTCCGCCAGCCGGTGGCTGACCGGCACCACCGCGTCGAACGGCTCGGCGTACAGCGGCACATGGGCCAGCCGCGGGTCGTCGGCGGGCGGCGCCCCGCGGTACTCGACGGCGACCGCGACATCGACCTGCCGGTCCAGCACCATCGGAAGGCTGGCGTCGCCCTCGGCGTCCTGCACGCGGATGCGGATGCCGGGCGCCGTCACGGCGAGGCGGGCCACCGCGGGCGCGACGACCAGGACGATGCCGGTCGCGAAGGAGGCGACGGTGACCGTGCCGGCGGCGCCCGAGCTGTACGCGGCCAGTTCCGCCTCGGCGCGCTCCAGCTGGGCGAGGACCACGTTGGTGTGGCTGAGCAGGATCTCGCCGGCCGGAGTGAGCCGTACGCCCTTCGCGCCGCGCTCCACCAGCCGGTGGCCCGTCTCCTGCTCCAGCGCCGTCAGCTGCTGGGAGACGGCGGAGGGGGTGAGATAGAGCGCGGCGGCAGCCGCCGTCACCGTGCGGTGGTCGGCCACCGCACGGAGGATGTGGAGCCGCCGCGCCTCGATCATGCGTCCGATTCTCCCAGGTCCGCGCGCGCCGCGACGAAGGCGTCGACCGCACGGTTCACATCCGCCGTCGAGTGCGCGGCGGACAGCTGGACGCGGATACGGGCCTTCCCCTGCGGTACGACCGGGTAAGAGAAGCCGATCACATACACCCCGCGCTCCAGCAGCAGCTCCGCCATCCGCCCGGCGACGGACGCGTCACCGATCATGACGGGGGCGATCGCGTGGTCGCCGGGGAGGATGTCGAAGCCCTCCTCGCTCATCCGGCGGCGGAACAGCGCCGTGTTCTCGGTAAGCCGGACCCGGAGGTCGTCCGCTGTCTCCAGCAGGTCGAGCACCTTCAGTGAGGCCGCCGCGATCACCGGGGCGAGCGTGTTCGAGAAGAGGTACGGCCGTGAGCGCTGGCGCAGCAGGGCGACGACCTCGGCGCGAGCCGCGACGTAACCGCCGGAGGCACCGCCGAGCGCCTTGCCGAGGGTGCCGGTGATGATGTCGACGCGGTCCATGACGCCGTGCAGCTCGGGGGTGCCGCGACCGGTCGGGCCGACGAAGCCGACGGCGTGCGAGTCGTCGACCATGACCATCGCGTCGTAGCGGTCGGCCAGGTCGCAGATCTCGCGCAGCGGGGCCACATAGCCGTCCATGGAGAAGACGCCGTCGGTGACGATCAGCCTGCGCCGGGCGGACTGCGCCTCCTTCAACTGCCGTTCGAGATCGGCCAGATCGCGATTGGCGTAGCGGAAGCGGCGGGCCTTGGACAGGCGGATGCCGTCGATGATCGAGGCGTGGTTGAGGGCGTCGGAGATCACCGCGTCCTCCGCGCCGAGCAGCGTCTCGAACACGCCGCCGTTGGCGTCGAAGCAGGAGGAGTACAGGATCGTGTCCTCCTGGCCGAGGAACGCCGACAGCCGTGCCTCCAGCTCCTTGTGTACCTCCTGCGTGCCGCAGATGAAGCGCACGGAGGCCATGCCGTAGCCCCAGCGGTCCAGGGCCGCGTGAGCGGCGGCCACGACCTCCGGGTGGTCGGCGAGGCCGAGGTAGTTGTTGGCGCAGAAGTTGAGCACCTCGCCGGGGCGGCCGCCCGCGCTGACGTGCACGGTCGCCGACTGCGGGGTGTCGATCACCCGCTCGGGCTTGTGCAGCCCGGCGGCACGGATCTCGTCGAGGGTGGCGCGGAGGTCGTCGCGCACGGAGTCGAACATGGCTGAAGCTCCTGAAGCTGTAAGGGAGTTACGAGGTCCAGTCGAGGATGACCTTGCCGCCGCGGCCGCTCGCCGCATCGGCGAACGCCGCCTCGAAGTCGCGGTAGCCGTAGCGGCCGGTGATGACGGGCGCGAGGTCGAGGCCGCCTTCCAACAGCACCGACATCGCGTACCAGGTCTCGAACATCTCCCGGCCGTAGATGCCCTTGACGGTGATCATCGAGGTGACGATCCGGGCCCAGTCGACCGGGAACTCCTGGGACGGCAGGCCGAGCATCGCGATCCGGCCGCCGTGCGTCATGTTCGCGATCATGTCGCGCATCGCCTCGGGACGACCGGACATCTCCAGGCCGATGTCGAAGCCCTCGCGCAGCCCGAGTCGGCGCTGCCCGTCGGCGATCGTCGTCTCGGAGACATTGAGCGCCAGGCTGACGCCGATCTTGCGGGCGAGGTCCAGTCGCTCCTCGCTCACATCCGTGATGACGACGTTCCGCGCGCCGGCGTGCCGGGCCACCGCCGCGGCCATCAGACCGATCGGGCCGGCGCCCGTGATCAGGACGTCCTCGCCGACCAGCGGGAAGGACAGAGCGGTGTGCACGGCGTTGCCGAACGGGTCGAAGATCGCGGCGACATCGAGGTCCACAGGCACACGGTGCACCCACACATTGGCGGCGGGCAGCGCCACGTACTCGGCGAACGCCCCGTTCCGTCCGACGCCGAGACCGATCGTGGCCCGGCACAGATGCCGCCGCCCGGCCAGGCAGTTGCGGCACTTCCCGCACACCAGATGGCCCTCGCCGCTGACCCGGTCGCCGGCCGCGATGTCGGTGACGTCCCGGCCGGTCTCGACGACCTCGCCGACGAACTCGTGCCCGACGACCAGCGGTGTGCGGATCGCCTGCTGAGCCCAGCCGTCCCAGGACCGGATGTGCAGGTCCGTGCCGCAGATGCCGGTGCGCAGCACCTTGATCAGTACGTCGCCCGGTCCCACGGCGGGCTCGGGGACGTCCGCGAGCCACAGCCCGGGCTCCGCCTTCTCCTTGACCAGCGCCTTCAACGCTACGGCTCCTGACGGTGCGACCCCGGGTCCGGGCATGCCGAAGGCGCCCGCATCCGGGGAGAGGGGTGGAATCGCCCAGCAATCTGCCGTACGACACCATCCCGGGTCCATCGAGGATTTCTTAAGCCGCGCCGCAGCTCCGCTTCACACCTGCGCGGCGGCCGGGCGGGACACCGGGCGTCAGAGCACCGGAAGCCCGTCGGCCTCCCGCCGCTCGAGTCGGGCGACGAGACCTGCCGCCGCCGACTTGATGGTCTCCAGGCCGGGCCTCCCCCAGGGCCGCGGTGCCACATCGATGACGCAGATGGTGCCGAGCACCATGCCCGTGCGGTCGATGAGCGGTGCGCCGAGATAGGAGCGGATACCGAACTCGTCGACGACGGGGTTGCCGGCGAACCGCGGATAGTCGCAGACGTCCTCCAGGACGAGCGCCTTGCGTCGGACCACCACATGGGGGCAGAACCCATGGTCGCGCGGGAGGGTGCGGCCGAACTCCGGAGCAGTGCCGTCGCCCTTCACGAACGGGTCGATGGCGGGGAGGTGCAGGCCCGCGAAGAACTGCCGGTTCTCGTCGATGAAGTTGACCATGGCGTACGGCGCCGCGGTCAGCTCGGCCAGGCCGTCCGCGAACGCGTCGAGGGCGGGCTCCGTCCGCTCCCCCAGGCCCAGCCGACGCAGCCGGTCCGCCCGGGCGGGGGCCTCCTTGTCCTCGGGCGTGAGCAGCAGACGACCGGCCGGGCGCGGCGGGTCGTAGCTCATCGGCGCACTCCGTCGCTGTGGGGATGGCTCATAGGCGGGCTCCGTGGGGTGTGCGGGAATCACATGTGGGCGCCGTGGCTCGGCGCTGGGGCCGGGGCATGGGCGATGAGGTGCCGTACGAGGGTCAGCAGGGTCTGGACGCCGGAGCTGGAGATCCGGGCGTCGCAGCGCACGACGGGGATCTCCGGGTCGAGGTCGATGGCCGCACGTACCTCCTCGGGGTCGTAGCGGTGGGAGCCGTCGAACTCGTTGATCGCGACGATGAAGCCCATGCCGCGCTGCTCGAAGAAGTCGACGGCGGCGAAGCAGTCCTCCAGTCGGCGGGTGTCGGCGAGGATGATCGCTCCGAGGGCACCCTCGGAGAGCTCGTCCCACATGAACCAGAACCGCTCCTGTCCCGGGGTGCCGAACAGGTAGAGCACATGTTCCGGGTCGAGGGTGATGCGGCCGAAGTCCATGGCCACCGTCGTCTCGACCTTGTTCTCGATCCCGTCGAGGTTGTCGGTCGCGGCGCTGACCGTGGTGAGCAACTCCTCCGTGCTGAGCGGCGCGATCTCGCTGACGGCGCCGACGAAGGTCGTCTTGCCGACCCCGAACCCTCCCGCCACCAGGATCTTGAGCGCGGTGGGGAAGGCGTCGGCGCCGTCGTCGTAGTCAGAGCTGTCGTCGTAGTCCATCGAGCACTGCCTCCAGAAGGGCCCGGTCAGTGGGGTTGTGGTGGAACTCGGGTGGCTTGGTGGTCAGGGCCCCGCAGTCGACGAGGTCGGACAGCAGCACCTTGGTGACCACCGCCGGCAGCTTCAGATGGGCGGCGACCTCGGCGACCGAGACGGGCGCGCGGCACAGGTCGAGGGCCTGCGCGTGCTCGGGGCCGAGGTAGCCGAGGGGGGTGGCCCCGGTGGCCCGCACCTGCGACAGGAGGTCGAGCGCGACGGTGGGCCGGGTGCGGCCGTTGCTGACCGTGAAGGGGCGCACCAGCCGTCCGGCCGCGTCGTCGAGCCAGGGCCCGTCGCCGGCCGCCGCCACGGTCAAGGCCTCAACGCCGTGGATTCGACGGCGTGCTGGCGGGGCGCGGTCATGAGGTAGGGGCGGACGCTCTTGACCAGCATCGCCATCTCGTAACCGAGCACCGCCGCGTCAGCCTCGCGGCCGGCCAGCACGGCGAGGCACGTGCCGGATCCGGCGGTGGTCACGAACAGAAGGCTCGAGTCGAGTTCGACGACGACCTGGCGGACGTCTCCGCCGTCGCCGAAGCGGACCCCGGCGCTGCGGCCGAGGGAGTAGAGACCGGAGGCCAGGGCGGCCATGTGGTCGGCGCTGTCCGGGTCGAGGCCGTGGACCGACTTCACAAGCCCGTCGCAGGACAGGAGTACCGCACTGCTGGTGTGCGGTACGCGCTGCACGAGGCCGCTCATCAGCCAGTCGAGATCGGATACCTGGCCGGTCGGCGCTTCGCTCGCCATGGTGGATCGACTCCTTGAGGTACGAAGGTCTGCGGGAGCGCGGGGGGTGAGGGTGGGGGTGGCGGTGGGCAGGGGGGTGTGTGCGGAGGTGGTCATCCGGCTGGTGCGCTCCCGTCGTGCCGGGTGGTGGTGGGGTGGTCCGGGCGGGGCGGCACGCGGCGCGCTTCCGTTGTGTGGGACGGATCCATGGGCGGTACGTCCATGGCGTGGGCCCTGGTCATGGATTCGGCATCTGTGTGGGACGCATCTGGTCGGACGGGCGCGAGGCGCGTCGGTTCGGTGCGTGCCGGTTCGATGTGGGCCGGTTCGATGTGGGCGGGTTCCATATGGCCGGACACCACGTGTGGCCCTGAGTTCCTGTGTCCGGACACCGTGTCCGGAGTTTCCAGGGGCGTGGCGTCCGTGCGCCGGGTCTCCCTGTGCGGCGAGTCCATGTGCAGGGAGGCGCTGCTGTTGG
Organism: Streptomyces sp. NPDC050211; assembly: GCF_040656035.1. Classification (NCBI taxonomy): domain Bacteria; kingdom Bacillati; phylum Actinomycetota; class Actinomycetes; order Kitasatosporales; family Streptomycetaceae; genus Streptomyces; species Streptomyces sp. NPDC050211. Next base: position 101,432 of record NZ_JBFALC010000022.1, on the reverse strand, counting down.
GGACGTCTCTGTGGGCCGAGTCCATGTGCGCCGACTCCGCGTGGCCCGACTCCATGTAGTGCGACTCCATGTGGCCCGGCTCCATGTGGCCCCGCTCCCTGTGCTGCTGCGCCTCCGCGAGCCCGATGCCGCGCTGGAAGGCTGCCATGAGGCCGGGGTCGTGGCCGACGAGGTGGTCCGTGTCCTGGCGTGGTACCGGGCCGTCGCGCAGCTGGGGTGCGATGTGCTCCTGGGCCCGGCGCCGGGGCAGTTGGGGCTTGCCCATGGTGCCGCGGACGGTGCCGGTGCGCGGCAGGGGCGGTGTGGCCGTGTTCTCGGCGACGAGCGGACGGTCCTCGGGCCGGATGCCCGGCAGGGCCTCGGCCGGATTGGGCCGTTCCTCGTGGACGCGCACGGGCAGCGGCATCGGCGGACCGCTGTCCGGCATCGGGGCGGCAGCCCGAGGAGCCTGCCGAGGCGGCACGACGATCGGCGCCGAGGGCGCGACCCGCTGCTGCCCCGCGTCAGGTGCCGGTGCTGGCACGGACCGCGGATGCTGCTGTGGCGGAACGGCCGCTCCCCCACCACCGGTTTCCTGCGGTGACCGTACCGCTCCGGGGGCGCCCGGATGCGTACCCAACAACCCCTGCGGCACGACGAGTACGGCCTGGACACCGCCGTAAATGTTGGTCTGCAGGCGGACGTTGATGCCGTGCCGCCGGGCGAGCTGGGAGACGACGAACAGCCCGATGCGGCCGTCGGCGAGCAGGCTGGCCACATTGACCTGGTCGGGATCGGCGAGCAGGGCGTTCATCTTGCTCTGCTCACCGACGGGCATGCCGAGTCCGCGGTCCTCGACCTCGACCGCGAGCCCGGAGGTGACCAGGTTGGCGCGCAGCAGGACTTGGGTGTGCGGAGCGGAGAACACCGTTGCGTTCTCCACCAGTTCGGCGAGCAGATGGATCACGTCGGCGACGGCGTGCCCGCGCAGGGTGCCGTCGATCGGCGGCACGAGCTTGACGCGCGAGTACTGCTCGACCTCGGCGATGGCCGAGCGCAGCACCTCGGTCATGGAGACCGGGTTGCTCCACTGCCTGCGCGACACGGCGCCGCCGAGTACGGCGAGGTTCTCCGCGTGGCGCCGGATGCGGGTGGCGAGGTGGTCGACGTGGAAGAGGCCCTTGAGCAGGTCGGGGTCCTCGATCTCGTTCTCCAGCTCGTCGAGGATGGAGATCTCGCGGTGCACCAGCGACTGGAGGCGCCGGGCGAGGTTGAGGAAGACCTCCAGCTTCTGCTCGCTGCCCGCCTGGCTGGACAGCTGTGCGGCCTGGACGACGGCCGTGACGGCGCCGTCGTGTGCGCGGGCCAGGTCGGCGGCGAGCAGTTCGAAGTCGTCGGCGTCATCGGGGGGTCCGCTGCGCGGCTTGCGCTGGGGCGGGCCTTCGCCGCGCCGCAGCGCCTCGACTAGGGCTTTCAGGTCGGCCTCGCCGCGCGCGCTGCTCCGCCGCAGCGCGCCGAGCCGGTCGCTCACGGACTTGGCGGCGCGGTCGGCGGCCACGGCGGCGATGGCGATCCCGACGCAGGTCACCGAGACCGCGCCGGCGAGCACGGCCCACAGGGTGAGGCTGGGCTGCGCCCCGGTGGTGCGGACGGTGAACAGCACGGCGGCGCTGGCGCCGAGGGCGACCGCGACCGGCGGCAGCACGGCCAGACGCAGGAGTTGAGGCCGTATCTGCGTCTCGGACAGAGCCGGTGCGGGGCGGGCGACCGGCCGCCCGTGCCTGCCGCCCTCGCGGCGGTCTGCGCGTGCTGCCGGTGCGCGGAGCTGAGACATCGGTGTCCTTGTGCTGGTCCGTCGGGCCTGGTTGCCAGAGGGTTTCGCGTGGCCGCCGCCGGTTTCGCGGGCCCTGACGGTCGAGTCAGGGGTGATCCCATGGCGTCGACTCCCTCCGCCGCCTCGCAGCTCCACCTGCCAGACCCCGCTCCCTGATCCGTCCTGGTCCTCGCACGCCCCGGGTGCTGTGCACAAATCGGGCATGCGGCATCGTGATGCCGGTCGAGAGAACCGATGAATTCGGCCCTGCGTCGCCCAGCGGACACTCACAGTAGTCGCCTGAGCATCACGTGCGGTGCGCAGTTGACAAACTCCCACGGGCAGCGTCCCGCTCTGGTATGAGGCTTCGTACGACAGACCGATTAACGTCTCAAACCCCGGCCTCAGAACGAGAAGACAGCGATCACAGCTGGTCAGAAGCGGTCATGAACAGACGGCCAGGGCCGGGGTGCGATGCGCTCCCCGGCCCTGGCCGTCCACCGTTTTCCCGCCTGCGATCAGCCCGCCGGTACGGCCGCGGCCTCGCCGCTGCCCTCGGCGGCACTGCCCGGAACGTCACCGGCCGTATCCACCGGGCCGTCGGTCGCGGTCTTCGTCGAGGCGCCGGTGTGAACGTCGGCGTCCGGCCATCCGCCGGCCGGGGCCGCGGCCACCGCACGCCACCAAGGCTCGGACGGCACGGTCTCGGCCGTGGGCTCGAAGGGCTCCCCGGGACGGGGCAGGGCCACCCGGGCGCCCTCCACGCGGGCGGCGGCGACGGTGCCCTCGCCGGGTTCCGCCCACGGGTGCATCGCCAGATTGAAGGTGGCCCAGTGGATCGGCAGCATCACCCCGGCGGGTGTCCCGCCCTGGAGGTCCAGATGGGCGCGCATGCCCTCTTCGGGGGTCATGTGGATGTCGGGCCAGAACTCGGAGTAGGCCCCGATCTGGATCATCGTGGCGTCGAAGGGGCCGTAGTCGGCGCCGATGTCCTTGAAGCCCTCGAAGTACCCGGTGTCTCCGCTGTGGTAGACCCGGTGGTTCTCGCCCGCGACCGACCAGGAGGCCCAGAGGGTGTGCTGGGTGTTGCGCAGTCCGCGCCCGCAGAAGTGGCGGGCCGGGGTGGCGGTCAGGGTGAGGCCGCCGACCTTGGTCTCCTCGTGCCAGTCCAGCTCGCGCAGCCGGTCCGCGGAGACACCCCAGTGTTCGAGGTGGGCGCCGACACCGAGCGGCACGGCGAACAGGGTGTCCGTGCCCGCCAGTGTCTTGATCGAGGGCATGTCCAGGTGGTCGTAGTGGTCGTGCGAGATGACGACGACGTCGACCGGGCCGAGCGCGGCCAGCGGCATGGGCACCGGGTGCAGTCGCTTGGGGCCGGCGAAGGCGAACGGGGAGCAGCGCTCGCCCCAGACGGGGTCGAACAGCACGCGCCGACCGTCTATCTCCGCGAGCACGCTGGAGTGCCCCATCCAGGTCAGCCGCAGGCCGGTGGCGGGCGGCCGGGAGATGTCGGCGAGGGTGGTGGCGTGCACCGGAACCGTGCCCTGTGGGGCGCGGCGGGGGCGGGTGTCCTTGTCGAAGAAGCCCTTCGCAAGCTCCACGGACGAGCCGGAGGGCCGGGTCCGAGCCTCGCCGCCGGGATTCAGGAAGACCCCGTCCTTGAAGTGGGGCGATCTGCGGATACGGGCCAGACGCTCACCACTGGGGTCCGCGCCGAAGGCCGCGGGCTGCAGTGCGCGGAGCCCGGAGCTCAGGGAACGGAATCCGGTCACGGTACCTCCAGGGGGAATCGCTGAGGCTTCCATTATGGGTCGCCCCTCTGACACCCCCGGGTCGCCCCGGTCACGGGAGGATGTCCCGCCCGTCTCCGCCCGCGGGGAACTACAGCTCCGAGTCGCCCCAGACCTGCACGTCCACCTCGTCCCCGACCGTCACCTTGCCGGGCCGCAGGACCGCGAACTTCGCGCCGAACGCGACTCCGCCCTCGGCCGCCCGGCGATAGCCGGCGAGTGTGCGCAGCGGTTCCGGGCCGTCCCTGGTCCCGGTCTCCTGGTCGACCAGGGTGACGGCGCAGCGGATGGCGAGCTTCGCGTAGCCCAGTTCGGCGTCGCCGAGGGTGATGCGGTGGGCGCGGTCCTCGGTGTGCGGTTCGTCCCAGCCGCCGACGACGACGTTCGGGCGGAAGCGGTCCATCGGCAGCGGGCTGCCGCCGCGCTCGGCCACCTTGGCGTTGAGGAGGTCCAGGGTGGAGCGGGAGAGCATGTGCAGTGCGCAGCTGTCGGCGTAGCCGGAGGTGCCCGGTGTCCGGCCGTCGGTCACCCGGTCGTGCTCGGGCGGCACGCGGACGAGTCGGCTGGGTGCCCGGAGCACCTCCGACAGCCAGGCGGCGGCCGTGTCCCCCTGGTCGATCCCCTGATACGGATTCCCGAACAGGTCGACCGGCCGCCGAGCCCCGGACGCGTCCACGTCGACGTGCACGGCTTCGCACCCCGGCGCCCGCAGCACCAGCCGCTCCCCGCCGGCGCCGACCTCCGGCCGGATGAGCGCGAGCCGCGGATCCCGCCGCTGCGTCCGGAACACTCCCTCCTCGCTGACGACCATGAAGCTGCGGTCGTGGGCGAGACCGGCGGGTGTCACCAGCGCCTCGCCCGGCGAGGTCCCGGCGCACCCCTTGATGGGGTAGTAGGTCAGTTCGACGACATGAGCCATACCTTCGTCCCGCTCTCTCCGACGTCCGTCGACGATATGACGCGCTGCCCTGCGGTCCGTCAACCGGTTTCTCGTTGACACGACTGGACACCCGTCTCGATACTGACTGATCATTCAGTAACGCTCATCTCGAGGAGCCCGCATGACCACCCCCCTGATGTCGCTCGTGTGGACCGATCACGTCACCGGGCGGCAGGGCTTTCTGGTCGTCGACCGGCTGGTGCGCGGTGTGTCCAGTGGGGGTCTGCGAATGCGGGCGGGCTGCACCCTCGACGAGGTCACCGGACTCGCGCGCGGCATGACCATGAAGGAGGCGCTGCACTACGACCCCGAGAGCCGGTACGTCCCCCTCGGCGGCGCCAAGGGCGGCATCGACTGCGATCCGCAGGACCCGGACGCGTACGGAGTGCTGGTGCGCTACCTGCGCGCCATGCGGCCGTACATCGAGACTCTCTGGACCACGGGCGAGGATCTCGGGCTCACCCAGGACCTGGTGGACCGGGCGGCCGCGGAGGCGGGGCTCGTGTCGTCGATTCAGGCCGTGTACCCGCTGCTGGACGACGAGGCCGCGGCCCGTCGCCGGCTCGCCGACGCGTTCGCCGTCGACGTGGACGGCATCGGGCTCGACGAACTCGTCGGCGGCTGCGGGGTCGCCGAGTCGGCGCTCGCCGCGCTGGACCGGGCGAGCGTGCCGTACGCCGGAACGCGGGTCGCCGTGCAGGGCCTGGGCACCATGGGCGGGGCGACGGCGCGCTTCCTCACGCGCGCGGGGCTCACGGTCGTGGCCGTCGCCGACATCAAGGGCACGATCGCCAATCCGCAGGGGCTCGACGTCGAGGCGCTGCTCGCCGCGCGGGACGCGTACGGAACCGTCGACCGCGGTGTACTGCGTCCCGATGACCGGGAACTGCCGGGCGACGCCTGGCTGTCCGTCGACGCGGAGGTGCTGGTGCCCGCGGCGGTCTCGTACGCGATCGACGCCGCGAACCAGGAGCGGATCACCGCCCGCTGGATCGTCGAGGCGGCCAATATGCCCGTACTGCCCGAGGCGGAGGAGCTGCTGGCCGCGCGCGGGGTCGGCGTGCTGCCGGACGTGGTCGTCAACTCGGGGACGAACGCCTGGTGGTGGTGGACGCTGTTCGGCGACATCGGCGCCGACGCGGACGAGGCGTTCGCGCACACGCGCCGTTCGATGCGCGCCCTGGTGGACCTGATGCTGGCCCGCGCGGAGACGGACGGGACGACGCCGCGGGCCGCCGCGCACGCCATCGTCGCGGACCGGCTGCCGGTGATCGCCGCACGGTTCGGCTGGTATCGGTGACGAGGGCCGTTGACATGTTCTGGGTAGGGTGAACGCGTGGCGAGGGTGCGGTTGAGCGTGGCTGAGCGGCGCGAGGAGCTGCTGAAGGCCGCCATCGAGCAGATCGAGGCACGGGGAGTGGCGGCCGTCCGGATCGCCGACGTGGCCACGGCGCTGGGTGTGAGCAACGCGCTGGTGCTCTATCACTTCTCCACCAAGGAGAAGCTCGTCGCCGCGGCCTTCACCCACGCCGCCGAGGCGGACCTCGCACAGCTGCGCCGGCTGCTCGGCCGCCGTACGACAGCGCTGCGCCGGCTTCGGGGCGCCGTGCGCTGGTACGCGCCCACGGGCCAGGCCAAGGGCTGGCGACTGTGGATCGAGGGCTGGGCGGCGGCGCTGCGCGAGCCCGCCCTGCGCGAGGTCACCCGGGACCTCGACAGGGAGTGGAAGGCCGCGATCGCCGAGGTCATCGCCGAAGGAGTGGCCGCGGGCGAGTTCCGCTGCCCGGACCCCAGCGGCGCGGCCCTGCGCCTCACGGCCCTCCTCGACGGACTCGCCGTACAGATGACCGCCTACACCGGAGCGGTGTCACGCGCGCGGGCGCAGGAATGGGTGGACGACGCCCTCGCCCGCGAACTGGGGCTGGAGCGGGAGGCGTTCACGGCGCCGGGGCGGTGAGCCGGGCCGTCCGGCTCACCGCCCCGCTGACGCACAGACTCAAGCCACGGACGCGATCCGCTCCTTGATGTCGTCCGGCGACAGCGTGCCCTTCGCCGTCACATGGTCGCCCGACGACTCCCCGCGCAACCGCCGCCCGATCCACGGCACCAGATACTCGCGCGCCCAGTGGACGTCGTCCCGCCGCACCTCGAGGGTGCCGCGCGGGGGCAGCGGGGGCCAGGGCTGCTCGGGGTCTGCCGGGACTTCCAGGCCGAGGACCTGGCCGGCGCGCAGCGCCACGCGCGTGTGCCCTTCGGCCGAGAGGTGGAGCCGGTCGTCGCCCCAGGCCCGCCGGTCCTGAATGGCTTTCAGGGACCACAGGTCGAGCACCGGGCAGCCGTACCGGTCGGCGATGGCCCGGACATGTCCGTTGTAGGTGGCGATCTTGCCGCGCAGATGCTTCAGCACCGGGACGCCCCGGGTGTCGAAGCCGGTCGTCACCATGACGGTGCCGACGGCCGAGGTGAGCCGGACGATCGCCCGCTCGAAGCGCTCGGCGACCTCGTCGGGGTCGGTTCCGGGCCGGAGGATGTCGTTGCCGCCCGCGCAGAACGAGACCAGGTCCGGGGCGAGTTCGACGGCCCGCGGGAGTTGGTCGGCCACGATCTGGTCGAGGAGTCTGCCGCGCACGGCAAGGTTGGTGTACTCGAAGTCGCCCTCCGGCCGCCGGTCCGCGAGCAGTACCGCGAATCGGTCGGCCCAGCCGACGAACGCCCCGTCGGGGCCGGGGTCGCCGACGCCCTCGGTGAAGCTGTCCCCCACCGCCACGTACGACCCGATCACTGATCTGATGTCATTCTTCGAATCGTCTGCCACGTCGGCCCATGATTCACCTTCGGATGTGAGCTACGCGACCGTAGGAAGGGGTTGACGGACGGTGAGATAAGCCACTCCTAAAGTGTTCGCCAATTCAGGAATACGTCCCGACCGGGATTCCCGCACGGCCGGCACCGAAGGCCGGACCCGGGGATCGGGGTCCGGCCTTCGGTGGCGTGGGGGACGCTTCAGGCGCCGGGTGTCAGCTGACGGAGACACCCTTCGAGCGGAGGTAGGCGACGGGGTCGACGTCCGAGCCGTAGTCCGGGGTGGTGCGGATCTCGAAGTGCAGGTGCGGGCCGGTCGAGTTGCCGGTCGAGCCGGAGAGGCCGATCTGCTGGCCCGCGGTCACGCTCTGGCCGCTGGAGACGGAGAGCGAGGACAGGTGGGCGTACTGCGCGTAGTGGCCGTCGGCCAGCTTGATGACGACCTCGTTGCCGTACGCGCCGCCCCAGCCCGCGGAGACGACCGTGCCCGCACCGACGGCCTTGAGCGGAGTGCCGGTCGGGGCGGCGAAGTCGACGCCGGTGTGGTAGCCGCTGGACCACATGCTGCCCGACATGCGGTACGGGGTACCGATGCTGGCACCGGCCACGGGGAGGGCGAAGCCGCCGGCCGTGCTCGTGGTGTCGGAGGACTGGGTGGTCGCCGTGTTCGAGGACGACTTCGACGAACCCGAAGCGGATGAACCAGATGAATCAGAAGAACCGGACGACTTCGGCGAAGAAGAGGACGATGAAGACGAAGCCGACGAAGAGGACGACGACTTGGAAGAACCGGTCGTGGCCTTCTTGCCGATCGAGAGCTTCAGGCCGGGGTGGATCATCGACGGGTCGGAGCCGACGGCCTCGCGGTTGTCCGCATAGAGCTTCTTCCAGCCACCGCTGACATTCTGCTCGTCGGCGATCTTCGAAAGGTAGTCACCGGCCCGCACCGAATAGGTCCGTACACCCGAGCTCTTCGCGGCGGCGGTCTTCTCCGCGGCCTTCTTTTCGGTCGTCGGAACCGACTGAACGGCCTTTTCCGAAACCGACTTGGCGGGAGCGGCATGCGCTCCGGTGGCCCCGAGGAGCGGGAGGGCGAGCGCGGCGCCACCGGTTCCGGCGACGGCGATGGAGCGAGTGAAGCGCTGGCTCTTGGGACGGCGGTGCTTACCCTTCGCGGGCATGACGAATTCCTCTCCGGCGCCTACGAGGTGAGCTGTCGGGTGCGGACTGGAGATGTCCGGCCGCGCGGTGGCGACTTAACCCCTAGCCGTTCCGGAGACCGGAACAGGCGGTTGTACCTGTGGGTCCCCCGCTCCTGCCGTTCACGGGTGAGTTGAGCGGTCTCCGGGCGGCGGCAGGATTGGGCGTCCGTCCGGATTGGTGGCGAACGTAAGCGACCAAGACGCAAAGGGACAAGCAAGAGGTTCCACGGTTGTGCGTTTCTCTTGATCCCTTGTGAGAAAACCCAGTCACCCTCCGTGAATTCCACCCCGGCCAGTGGATTCAATCCCCTGGAAAACCACGTGAATTACGTGAACATGACGGACAACGCTCGGTCACGAATATGACGCTGCTCACGCAGCTTCACCACAGGACGCTTTATTCCAGAGCGAGTTGGAATGAAGATCCTAATTCGGACAGATCACTCAGATGCGACGCAGGCGGAGAACTGCCGCATCGAGGTCACCACGCAGCCCCGTGCGCAACCCGTGGTGCAGCAAGACCGCACCCCGGTGAACTTCGCCCGTTTCGCGGCATTCATACGACCCTGTCGGGTCGAGGCCGCGCAGTCGCAGCGCCGGAACGGGCTCGCCGTAACGCTGCGCCTCGAGCCAGGCGAGGACGACGGTCTCGTCGCCGAGCACGTACTGCACCGCACTCAGCCCGCCCTGCGGGGGCCGCAGCCGGTAGAGGTCGCCGCGCTGCACGAGGGGCCGGATCTCCTTGTACAGACCCACCCAGTTCCGAGCCTCGGCCAGCTCGTCGTCCGTCCACTCGGTGAGGTCACCGCCGACCCCGAGCACCCCGGCCATGGCGCTCACGAAGCGGAAGCGCAGCGAGCTGACCCGGCCGTTGAGCATGGCGTTCGGGCTGTCGGTGACCCAGGCCGCCATCACGCGCGCGGGGTGGACCTGGCTGAAGCCGTGCTGGATGGCGAGCCGGTCGAGCGGGTCGGTGTTGTCCGAGGTCCACACCTGGTCGGTACGGCCCAGCACGCCGAGGTCGATCCGGCCGCCGCCGCCCGAGCAGGACTCGAAGGCGACGCCGGGGTGCGCGTCCCGCAGCCGGTCCAACAGCCCGTACAGCGCACGCACATGGTCCACCCACAACCGCTGCGGATACGCCTCTCCCGGCCAGCCCGCGTCGGTGAAGCAGCGATTGAAGTCCCACTTCACATAGTCGATCGGGGCACTGGAGAGGAGCGTGTCGAGCTGCTCCCTGAGGTATTCCTGAACGTCCCCGCGGGCGAGGTTCAGTACGAGCTGATTGCGGAATTCCGTCCGCTTGCGCCCGGTTTGGTGCTGCACCCATTCAGGGTGGGCGCGATACAGGTCGCTGTCCGGATTGACCATTTCGGGCTCGACCCAGATGCCGAATTGCATACCGAGACCGTGCACGTGGTCCGCCAGCGGCTTGAGCCCGCCGGGGAAGCGGTCGGGGTTGGGTGTCCAGTCGCCGAGCCCGGCCCGGTCGCTGGTCCGTGCCCCGAACCAGCCGTCGTCGACCACGAACAGCTCCACGCCCATGTCCGCGGCCCGCCGCGCCAGCGCCCGCTGCTGCTCCTCGGAGATCTCGAACTCGGTGGCCTCCCAGGAGTTGAAGAGCACCGGCCGGTCCTCGCCCGCGTCCGGAATGACATACGTCCGCTGGTACGCGTGCCAGGCGCGGCTCGCCCCGCCGTAGCCGCCGTCGCTCCACAGACCGGCGAAGACGGGCGTCGTGAACGACTCGCCCGCCGCCAGCCGCAGCAGGCCCGAGTCGTCGTAGCCGGCGCCGCCGGTGATCTGCACGCGCGCGTCGGCGAGTTGGGCCACAGCGATCCGCCAGGACCCGGACCAGCCGAGCGCGCAGCCGTAGACCTCGCCGCGCTCCTCGGTCGCGTCGGTGTCCAGCGCGACCCAGGGCAGGTGCTGATGTCCGGTATGTCCGCGGCGGCTGCCGATGACCTTCTCACCGTAGGTGAGGTCGGAGCGCACGAGGCGGGACTCCGCGGCCCAGCGGCCGTGCAGCTGGGAGAGCCGCCAGCTGTCGCGGTCGGGCAGGGTCCAGGCCGCGGAGTCGGCCCGCAGCAGCTCGACCTCCGGCCCTTCGTTGTCGAGGGTCACCCAGCGCTCCACCACGTCGTCGCGCATCCGGTAGTGCAGCGTGACGGCCAGGCCGCCGTCGCGGAATCGCAGTCGCAGCGCGTCGCCCTCGGACTCGTACGCCTCGAAGCGCCACTCGGTGCCGCGCCGCTCCTCGGTGCGTACGGAGAGGGCGGGCCGGGCGAAGCGGGGGCCGCCCTCGACGGGGTACTCCTCGCGTCCGTCGAGCGGGGCCTCGAAGGGCCGGTAGTCCGGCAGCGGACGGACGGCGAGGGCCTCGGCGTCGGCGAGCGTGATCCGCGGGCCCCAGTGCAGGTGCAGCAGCTCGTGGCTGTCGGTGAGATGGATGGCGTAACCGCTGGTCGGCCCGGTCAGGAGCCACGTACGGCCGTTCTCGGAAATTTCCAGCATCACGTCTCCACAGTTCCGAACAGGTGCACTCAAGTACCAACATCATCTATGTCCGTGAACCCCGGGACAACGCCTGTGGACAACTCATTGCCCCAGGAATCCATGTCGTATGGTCGAGTGCGTGCCCGTCGACGAGCCGCGCCGACGAAGCCGACTGGGAGGGGAGCCCCCGTGACGCAGCAGATCCCGTCGACCGAGCCGGAGCTGGCCCGCGTGCGCAACTTCCGTGACGTGGGCGGACTGCCGACCGTGGACGGACGACGGGTGCGACAGGGCGTGCTGTACCGCAGCGGGCATCTCGCGCACGCGACCGAGGAGGACGCGGCGTTCCTCGGCTCGCTCGGCCTGCACACGATCTTCGACTTCCGCAACGCGGCCGACCAGAAGCTGGAGGGCCCGGACGTCGAGCTGCCCGGCGTGCGGAATGTGAACCTCCCGCTGACCGACCCGGCGGACGGCGCCGAGTTCTGGAAGATGGTCCGCGACGGCGACATCGACCAGCTGCGCACGATCCTCGCCGACGGCAAGGCCGCGCAGCGGATGATCACCTCGTACCGCACGATCATCAAGGAGCGCACCGCCGAGCACTCCCGCGTGCTGCACGCGCTCGCCGAGGACAGCCTCCCCGCCCTGATGCACTGCGCGGCCGGCAAGGACCGCGCCGGGCTCTCCATAGCCGTGACGCTGCTCGCCCTGGGCGTCGAGCGCGAGGCGATCGTGGCGGACTACCTGGAGTCGAACGCCAAGCACCGCCGCTACAAGGTCCACCGCAGCAGCAGTTCGGCCTCCGCCTACTCCCCCGAGGTCATGGAACTGCTCAGCCCTCTCTTCGACGCCCGCGCCGAATACCTCACCGCGGCCTTCGAGACCATCGAGGCCACCTGGGGCGGCGTCGACGCCTACCTGGCACAGGGCCTCGGAGTCACCCCCGAGACCCGCGAGCGGCTGCGCGAGCGCCTCCTCGACTGAGGGCGCACGTCAACTGAGGATGTACGGCTACTGCTTCGCCCCCAGCTCGAACAGCAGGTAGATGAAGCCCGCGAACACGTGCCCCACCGCGAGGTAGATGATCAGGCGCACCCACAGGGCGCGCGGGAACTTCTCCTCCATGTCGCTCATGGCATGACTCCCGGGTCGGGGCCCAGGCACAGTGCGGCCGTCGGGCTCTGCAGCAGGGTGTGGACGAACAGCAGCTCCAGCCCGTCGCGGTCCTCCGCGGCGATCCGATGCGGGGTCAGCGAGTCGAAGTGCGCGCTGTCGCCGGGCGCGAGCAGATGCGTGGTGTCCCCGAGGCGCAGCCGCAGCCGCCCCTGAAGCACATAGAGCCACTCCTCACCGGGGTGCACACGCACGATGTCGCCCTGGGAGCGGCACGGCACACGCAGGCGCAGGGCCTGCATGCCGCGGCCGGGCGCCCCGGCCTGGCGGTACGTCCAGCCGCCCGCCGCGGTCGGTTCCATGTCCGCGGCGCGTACGACGGCGTCCCGGTCGGCGACCGTCTCGCCGAGCAGCTCGGACACCGTCGTACCGTAGATGCGGGCCAGGGCGAGCAGCATCGGCAGCGAGGGCTGGCGCTGTCCGGTCTCCAGCCGGGAGAGATGGGCGGGCGACAGCCCGGCGGCGCCCGCCGCGGCCTCCAGGGTGAGGGCGGCACGGCGCCGCAGGGCTCTCAGCTGCGGCGCCACGGCGGGCAGGTCGGGAGAGCTCATGCCCTCCATTCAGCCGGAGGCTTGCCCGCAGGGCAAATTTCTTGCCTCACAGGCAAAAGCGCCCCTAGCGGTTGGCCACCGCCTGCTTGACCAGCGTCTTCCCGAAGTCCCACATCAGACCGCCCCCGCTGTGGGCGTCGTCCATCACGGCCGTGAAGGCCTCGACGAACCGGTCCACCTCCCGCTCGCCGACGATCAGCGGCGGGATCAGCTTGATCACCTCCAGGTGGTCGCCGGAGACCTGGGTGAGGATCCGGTGCCGCTGGAGCAGTGGCACGACCACCATCTGCGCGAACAGGCCCTTGCGGGCCGCCTGCAGCATCGTCCAGCGGCTGCGCAGCTTCAGCGAGCTGGGCCTGCCGAACTCGATGCCGATCATCAGGCCCCGGCCGCGTACGTCGGCGAGCAGTTCGTACTTGTCGACCAGGGCCGCGAGCCGGGACCTGAGCAGGTCTCCGGTGGCACGGGCGTTGGCGACGATCTGCTCGTTCTCCATGACGGACAGGACGGCCAGGCCCGCTGCCATGGCCTGGGCGTTGGACCCGAAGCTCGCCGAGTGCACCAGCACGCGGTCGATCGACGAGTAGACCTTCTTGAAGATCCAGTCCTTGCCGAGCGTGGCGCCCACCGGCACATAGCCGCCGGAGAGGGCCTTCGCGACGCAGACCAGGTCCGGTTCGACGCCGTCCTCGTGCTGGTAGGCGTAGAAGTCCCCGGTCCGGCCGAGCCCGGTCTGCACCTCGTCCGCGATCAGCAGCGCCTTGTGCTTGTGCAGCAGCTCCTGGGCGGCGCGCAGATAGCCGGGCGGGGGCTCGAGGACGCCCTTGCCCTGGATCGGCTCGACGATCAGGGCGGCGACGTCGCCCTTCTTCAACTCCCGTGCCAGCGCGACGAGATCACCGAGCGGTACGGCCGTGTCGGGCAGCAGCGGGGCGAAGCCGTCACGGAAGCCGTCTTCGCCGTTGACGGACAGCGAGCCGGTGGTCAGGCCGTGGAAGGAGTGCTCGCAGTACAGGACGCGGGGTTTTCCGGTGGCGCGGCGGGCGAACTTCAGCGCGGTCTCGACCGCCTCGGTGCCGCTGTTGCCGAAGAACACCCGGTCCAGATGCGGGCTGTGCGCGAGCAGCCGCTCGGCCAGCAGCCCGGGCAGCGGCTGGCAGTCGAAGCGGGTGAGGTCGGCGAGCTGTGCGTCGAGCACATCGTGCAGCGCCTTGCGGACGACGGGGTGATGGCGGCCCAGGCCCATCACCCCGAACCCGGCGAGCATGTCCAGGTAGTCGGCGCCGTCCGCGTCCCAGAAGTACGCGCCCTCGGCCCGCTCGTAGACCTTGTCGAAGCCGATGGTGTGCAGCATGCGCGGGAGCTGGTGGTTGAGGTACTTGGTGTGCAGCTCGTAGCGCTCGGCTCCGCGCTCGGCCAGCAGTGCGCCGAGGTCGAACTCCGTGGTCATTCGGGTTTCTCCTTGGCTGACTCTTTGACGGCCAGGCTCGCGCTGATCCGTCCGGCGACCTCGACGGGCGTGAGGCCGATGTCGGCGAGCACCTCACCGCGTTTGGCGTGTGCGAGGAACTGCTCCGGGATGCCGAACCGCCGTACGGGCACGTCGACATCAGCGTCACCGAGCGCCAGCGCGACCGCCGCGCCGACCCCGGACGCGCGGCTGTTGTCCTCGACGACGGCGACCAGGCGGTGCTCGGCGGCGAGGCCGGGGAGCGCCGGGTCGACGGGCTTGACCCAGCGCGGGTCGACGACGGTGCAGCCGATGCCGCGCGCCTGAAGCAGCTCGGCGGCCTGGAGGCAGACGGGCGCCATGACGCCGACGGCGACCAGCAGCACCTCCGGCGACTCTTCGCGGTGCAGTACGTCGATGCCGCCGACCCGGTCGACCGCGGGAACGCACGGCCCCACCGACTCCTTCGGGAACCGTACGAGGGTCGGCGCGTCGTCCACCGCGACCGCCTCACGCAGTTGGGCCCGGAGTTGGTCGGCGTCGCGCGGCGCGGCGATCCTTAGGCCCGGCACGACCTGGAGGATCGACATGTCCCACATGCCGTTGTGGGAGGCGCCGTCGACGCCCGTCACGCCGGCCCGGTCCAGGACGAAGGTGACGCCGCAGCGGTGCAGGGCGACGTCCATCAGGAGCTGGTCGAAGGCGCGGTTGAGGAAGGTGGCGTAGACGGCGACGACGGGGTGCAGTCCGCCGGTCGCGAGCCCGGCCGCGCTCACCGCCGCGTGCTGCTCGGCGATCCCGACGTCCCAGACCCGGTCCGGGAACCGTGCGGCGAACTTGCCGAGCCCGACCGGGTGCAGCATGGCCGCCGTGATCGCCACGACGTCCTCCCGCTCCTCCCCGATCCTGACGATCTCCTCGCCGAACACCGAGGTCCAGGACGGCCCGTTGGACGGCGCGAGCGGCTCGCAGGTGAGCGGGTCCATCACACCCACGGTATGGAAGTGGTCCTCCTCGTGCGCGAGAGCGGGTTCGTAGCCGCGCCCCTTCTCGGTGAGGCAGTGCACCAGCACCGGCCCGTGGAAGCGTTTCGCGCGCCGCAGCGCGGACTCGACGGCACCGATGTCGTGTCCGTCGATCGGCCCGACGTACTTCAGGCCCAAGTCCTCGAAGAGGCCCTGCGGCGCGAACGCGTCCTTGAAGCCCTTCTTCGCGCCGTGCAGTGCCTCGTAGACGGTGTTGCCGACGATCGGCGTACGCTGCAGTACGTCCTTGCCCCAGGCCAGGACCTGTTCGTAACTGTCGGTGGTACGCAGGGTGGCGAGGTGGTTGGCGAGGCCGCCGATGGTGGGGGCGTACGACCGCTCGTTGTCGTTGACGACGATGATCAGCGGCCGGTTCTTGGCGGCCGCGATGTTGTTCAGCGCCTCCCAGGCCATGCCGCCGGTCAGCGCGCCGTCGCCGATCACGGCGACGACATGCCCCTTCTCCCCCTGCACCTGGCGGGCCTTGGCGAGCCCGTCGGCCCAGCCGAGCGCGGTGGAGGCGTGGCTGTTCTCGACGATGTCGTGCTCGGACTCCTCACGCGACGGGTAGCCGGACAGACCCCCCTTGCCGCGCAGCTTGGAAAAATCCTGACGCCCTGTCAGCAACTTGTGTACGTAGCTCTGGTGGCCGGTGTCCCACACGATGCGGTCGACCGGCGACTCGAAGACCCGGTGGAGGGCGACGGTGAGTTCCACCACCCCCAGATTGGGCCCGAGGTGACCGCCGGTCCTGGCCACGGCGTGCACCAGGAACTCCCTGATCTCGTCGGACAGTTCGCCAAGTTGCGCCTCGGACAGCGCCTTCAGGTCGCGTGGTCCCCGGATGCTCTCCAGAATCGTCACGTTCGCGGGCCCCCTTCGGTCCGTGCTGTTCAGCTCACGGTGACGGCCGGCTCCCCCGACTCGACGCCGTCCTGCTCCATCTGTTCGGCGATCTTCATCGCCTCGTCGATGAGGGTCTCCACGATCTTCGACTCGGGCACGGTCTTGATGACCTCGCCCTTGACGAAGATCTGCCCCTTGCCGTTGCCGGAGGCGACCCCCAGGTCCGCCTCCCGCGCCTCACCGGGACCGTTGACCACACACCCCATCACGGCCACCCGCAGGGGCACTTCCATGCCCTCCAGACCTGCCGTGACCTCGTCGGCCAGCTTGTACACGTCGACCTGGGCGCGCCCGCAGGACGGACACGACACGATCTCCAACCGCCGCTGCCTGAGTCCCAGCGACTCCAGGATCTGGATGCCGACCTTGACCTCCTCGGCGGGCGGAGCGCTCAGGGACACCCGGATGGTGTCACCGATCCCCCGCGACAGCAGCGCCCCGAAGGCCACGGCCGACTTGATCGTCCCCTGGAAGGCGGGACCGGCCTCGGTGACGCCCAAGTGCAGCGGATAGTCGCACTGTTCGGCCAGCTGCCGGTAGGCGTTGACCATCACCACCGGGTCGTTGTGCTTCACCGAGATCTTGATGTCCCGGAAACCGTGCTCCTCGAACAGCGACGCCTCCCACAAGGCGCTCTCCACCAGCGCCTCCGGCGTCGCCTTGCCGTACTTCTGCAGCAGTCGCCGGTCGAGAGAGCCCGCGTTGACGCCGATGCGGATCGGCGTGCCGTGGTCCTTGGCGGCCCGCGCGATCTCCTTCACCTTGTCGTCGAACTGCTTGATGTTGCCGGGATTGACGCGTACGGCCGCGCAGCCGGCCTCGATCGCGGCGAAGACGTACTTGGGCTGGAAGTGGATGTCCGCGATCACCGGGATCTGCGACTTGCGGGCGATGGTCGCGAGGGCGTCCGCGTCGTCCTGCGTGGGGCAGGCGACGCGGACGATCTGGCAGCCGGACGCGGTGAGTTCCGCGATCTGCTGCAGGGTGGCGCCGATGTCCGACGTACGCGTCGTCGTCATCGACTGCACCGACACCGGGGCCCCGCCCCCGACCGCCACCGGCCCGACCTGGATCTGCCGTGATACACGGCGCTCCGCGATCGGCCGGACCGGTACCTCGGGGACGCCCAAGGAGATGGCGGTCATGGTGTCAGTCGCGGTTTCCGGCGACGGTCTCGCGCATCGCCCGCAGGGACTCCTTGAGGGAGCCCATGGTGGCCATGACCGCGGTCGGCTCGTAGCCGCAGTGCGCCATGCAGTTGGCGCAGCGCGGGTCCTTGCCGCGGCCGTACTTGTCCCAGTCGGTGTCCTCGATCAGCTCCCGGTACGTGGTCACGTACCCGTCGCTCATCAGGTAGCAGGGGCGCTGCCAGCCGAAGAGGGAGTAGTTCGGGATCGCCCAGGCGGTGCACGGGAAGTCGACCTTGCCCTCCAGGAAGTCCAGGAAGAGCGGGGAGTGGTTGAGCCGCCACTTGCGCCGGTTGCCGCCCGCGAAGGCCTTCTTGAACAGCTCACGGGTCTGCTCCACGCCCAGGAAGTGCTCCTGGTCGGGGGCCTTCTCGTAGGCATAGGCGGGCGAGATCATCATCTCGTCGACCTTGAGGTCGTCGTTGAGGTAGTTGAGCACCTCGATGATGGTCTGCGGAGTGTCCGTGTTGAAGAAGGTCGAGTTGGTGGTGACCCGGAAGCCGCGCCGCTTGGCCTCCTTGATCGCCTCCACGGCCTCGTCGAACACACCCTCCTTCGCCACGGACTCGTCGTGCCGCTCGCGCAGCCCGTCGATGTGCACCGCGAAGGCGAAGAACGGCGAGGGCTTGAACTTGTCCATCTTCTTGCGCAGCAGCATGGCGTTGGTGCACAGGAAGACGTACTTCTTCCTCGCCACCAACTGCCGCACGATCTCATCGATCTTGGGATGCATCAGGGGTTCCCCGCCGGCGATCGACACCATGGGGGCACCGGACTCGAGCACCGCTCCCACGGCTTGGGCAACCGGCATGCGCTGCTTGAGTACACCCGCCGGGTGCTGGATCTTGCCGCAGCCCTCGCACTTGAGATTGCAGGCGTAGAGCGGTTCCAGCTCGACGATGAGCGGAAACTTGTCCCGCCTGCGGAGCTTCTGTTCAGCCAAGTACGTAGCGACCTTGATGGACTGGCGCAGCGGCATGGCCATCTGGCTCACCTCCTGGGGAGCAGCAAGGAACGGTGCCATTCATAAAAAGCAGGAAGAACGGAACGCAATACGCGGAAGGCTGATATTCCTCCGCGCAATGTGCCGATCCGGACGAGTTCATGTTCTGGAGCGTCCACGACCACCCGGACGGCCGCAACCGGGCGCGGGCCCGTGCGTACGGCGCTCAGGAGCGTGGCCGCGGACTCCATGTCGACCGCGATCGCGCCGGTCGCGAGGAGATCGGACCGTTCCTGACCGCGTACGACGTGGTCGGAGCCGGTGAGCGGCCCGGTGTGGACGGTGCGGCCGGGTGCGGCGCGCACCAGCTCCTTGACGAGTAGGTCGGTCCCGACGCACGGAACGGTTCCGTCCGGGTCCCGGGTCTCCTCGGCGACGACCAGGTCGCCGGGGTGCATGCCCGGGGCGAGCCCCGCACAGAAACCGGTCGCAAGCACGGCGGCCTCGCCGAACGCCGGATCGGCCAGCACCCGGGCGACGGACCGCTCCGCCGCCTTGGGCCCCATACCGGTACGCAGGACCCTGACCGGCCCGCCCGCGCCTCCGCGGTCGCTCAGGCGCAGGGCGAGGTGCTCGATGCCGAGCGCGCAGGCGACCAGCAGCGGGGCGGGTGCGGGCTGGGTGCTCATCAGCCCCCCTCGGCCTTGGAGAACGGTTCTCCGTGGACGTACCGGCCGAGCGCGGTGAGCGGGAAGACCTGCCGGTAGAGGTGGTAGTTGATCGAGAAGTCCCACGGGAAGCCGGTCCCCGTGAAGTACGGCTCGTCCCAGGAGCCGTCCTCGCGCTGGGTGCTCGCGAGCCACTCGATGCCGCGCTCGACGGCCTTGGAGTCCTTCTCGCCGGCCGCGAGCAGGGCCAGCAGCGCCCATGCCGTCTGCGAGGCGGTGGAGGCGCCCTTGCCGCTCCACTTGTTCACGTCGTGGTAGGAGCGCAGGTCCTCGCCCCAGCCGCCGTCGTCGTTCTGGACGGACTCCAGCCAGGCGACGGCCCGGCGGATCGCCGGATGCGAGCCGGGCAGTCCGGCGGCGGTCAGCGCGGGTACCACGGACCCGGTGCCGTAGATGTAGTTGACGCCCCAGCGCCCGAACCATGAGCCGTCCGGCTCCTGTTCGGCGAGCAGCCACTCGATGCCACGCCGGGTGCGCGGGTCATGGGCGTAGCCCTCGACCGCGAGCATCTCCACCACGTGGGCGGTGACGTCCGCGGACGGCGGGTCGATGACCTCGCCGAAGTCGCAGAACGGCAGCTTGTTGGGGAACATGCTGGTGTTGTCGACGTCGAAGGCCCCCCAGGCGCCGTTCTTCGACTGCATCCCGAGGTTCCAGCGCACCCCGCGCCCGATCGCCTTCTCCACCCGCTCCGGGTCGTGGTGCCGGATCCGGCGCAGCGCGAGGACGACCTCGGCGGTGTCGTCGATGTCGGGGTAGTTGTCGTTGTGGAACTCGAACGCCCAGCCACCGGGCGGCAGTTGGGGCCTGCGGACCGACCAGTCGCCGGGCCGCACGATCTGCTCGCCGAGCATCCAGTCGGCGGCCTTCACCAGTTGCGGGTGGTCTGCGGGGACCCCCGCGTCGGCGAGCGCGATGGCCGCGAGGCAGGTGTCCCACACCGGGGACTGGCAGGCCTCGATCATCCGCGCCCCGTCCTCGCGCCAGACCGCGAAACGGTCCAGCGACGCCAGCCCCTCGCGCATCACCGGGTGTTCGAGGTCGTAGCCGAGCAGGTACAGGGCGATGACCGAGTACACGGCGGGCGGCTGGATGCCGCCCCAGCAGCCGTCGTTCTCCTGCCGCTCGATGATCCAGCGGGCGGCGGAGTTCATCGCCGCCCGGCGCAGGCCGCGCGGGGCGACCTTGCGGTACTGGTGCAGCGCCTTGTCAAGCCGTTCGAAGACGCCGTCCCAACTCGCCGCGGGAGCCGGCGGCTTGACCGGGTTCGGGTTGCGCGGGTCGGTGTGCAGTTCGTCGAGCGGGAAGGGCGCGGGCCGCACCGGACGCTTCGCGGAGACGATCGTCAGCGGGACGATGGTCTGCCGCGCCCAGCAGCCGAAGTCGTAGATGTTGAGCGGGAACCACTTCGGGAAGTAGATGAGCTCCGGCGGGAGTTCGGGCAGGTCCTCCCACTTCCACCAGCCGAACAGCGCCAGCCAGATCCGGGTGAAGACCCGGGAGGCCGCGATGCCGCCCCGCTCGCGGATCCAGGCCGAGGCCTTCGCCATGTGCGGCGCGTTGGGCGCGTCGCCGGCCAGCCGCAGGGCGACGTACGCCTCGATGGTGGTGGAAAGTTCGCCGGGTCCGCCGTAGAAAGTGGCCCAGGTGCCGTCCTCGCGCTGCTCGCCGCGGATGAACAGGGCGGCGGCACGGGTGGTGGCCTCGTCGCGGATGCCCAGGAACTGGCGCAGCAGCAGGTCCTCGGCGTCCATCGTGACGTTCGTCTCGAGGTCGCCCTTCCACCAGCCCTGGGTGTCCTGCCGGGAGAGCAGGAACTCGGTGGCACGCCCGATGGCGTGTACGGCGGCCTGGTGCGCCCCGGCCGCCACGGGGGTGTCGATCTGTGTGTCGCTGGCCGAGGCTGCGCGGGGCCGCAGTGCCCCGGTGCTTCCGTCGGTCGTCGCTGTCATGGCTTCCCCTTCGTGCAGTCGTACGAGTCGTGCTGCTGTGGGTCCGCCGTCGACCGGTGCTCGTGTGTCCGTAGCACCGGCCGGCGACTACGCGAGGGCTGTTCGACCGATAATGATCATCTCTTCCGTACGACGACGAAGTCGGCGAGCGCCGCGAACTGTGCCCGCACGCGGTCGGGCATCTCGATGGCGTCCAGGGCTTCGATGGCGATGGTGTGCTGGCGGCGGGCCTCTTCGGCGGTCCATTCGCGGCCGCCCGCCTCCTCGATGAGGGCGGCACGGGCCGCGAACTCCTCCTCCGAGAAGTTCTCGAAATCGCTGCTCTTGGCGTCGGCGGCGAGGAGCTCGCCGAGCCGCTCGGAGGCGGCGCCGCCCGCCGCGAGCGCGGCCACGACCGGCAGGGACTTCTTGCGCTGGCGCAGATCGCTCCAGGTCTGCTTGCCGGTGGAGACCGGGTCGCCCCAGATGCCGAGCAGGTCGTCGACGGCCTGGAAGGCTAGGCCCAGGTGGTAGCCGTACTTCTCCAGGGTGTCGGCGGTGCGGTCGTCCGCGCCGCCGAGCACGGCGCCGATGGAGCTGGCGCAGGCGAGCAGGGCGCCGGTCTTGTTGCCCTCCATCTCCAGGCACTCCTCGACGCTGACGCGGTCGCGGTGCTCGTAGGAGATGTCCTGCGCCTGGCCGTCGATGAGGGCGCGGGTCGCGGTGGTCAGTCGGCGGGTGGCGCGACCGGCCTCGACGGTGCCGAGCTCCAGCAGGACCTCGTTGGCCAGGGCGAACAGGGCGTCGCCGACCAGGATCGCCTGGGCGGGGCCGTGCACCTTCCAGACGGTGTCGCGGTGCCGGCGCTGTTCGTCGCCGTCCATCAGGTCGTCGTGCAGCAGGGAGAAGTTGTGGACCAGTTCGACGGCGACCGCTCCGGGGATGCCCGCCTCGGGCGCGGCGCCGGTGACCTCGGCGGAGAGCACAGCAAGGGCGGGACGTACGGCCTTGCCGCCATCGCCGTCGGCGGGATTGCCCTGGGCGTCGATCCAGCCGAAGTGGTAGGCGGAAACGGTGTCCATGGGAGGGGCCAGGCGGTCGATCGCCGCCCGCAGTACCGGTGTGGCCAGGGACCGGCCGCGCTCCAGGAGCGCGGTCACGTCCACCGCGGTCCTTCGAGCGGCCGTCGAGGCCGGGGGCACAGTGGGCACAGTCTCTCCTCTTGTTGCGGTACCGGGGGTGCGGGGACCTGCCGCGCGCTGATGGAGCATCAGGCCGCCTCCTCAACTTCGAAGAGGTGTCGGGGGCGGGGCCGGCCGAGGGCGCTGAGCACGGCGTCCGCCGCGCTCACACCACTGCGGACCGCACTCTCCATGGTCGCGGGCCACCCCGTGGCGGTCCACGCTCCGGCCAGGTAGAGGCCGGGGGCCTTGGTACGGGCGCCGGGCCGCAGCCGTCCGACGCCGGGGGTGGGAGCGAACGTGGCCGTGCGCTCCCTGGTCACGAAGAAGTCCGTTACCTCGGCACCGCGGGTGCCGGGCAACAGCCGTTCCAGTTCGGGCAGATAGCGCTCGCGCAGTTCGGCGACCGGTGCGTCGATCTCGTCCTGCGCCGCCGACTGCGACAGCGCCAGGTACTGACCGTGCTTCAGCCCGGAGGGGTCGGTCCGGTCGAAGACCCACTGCACCGGGGTGCCGAGGGCCGCGAACAAGGGCTTGTGGAGCACCTTCCGGTCGTACACGACATGCACATTGAGGATCGGCGCGGTGCCGATCTCCAGCAGCCGTTCCGGCGCGTCGAGGGCTCCGGCGGGCAGCAGATCGTGCGCTTCGCGGTGGGGTACGGCGAGGACGACGGCGTCGGCCTGAAGCGTTTCGCCGGGAACCTGAACGCTCAGGCGCCCGTTGTCGTCAGTAGAGATGGAGGTGACTCGTGTACGGACCTCGGTACGCACGCCCGCGGAGTCGAGCGCCTTGCGGGCCAGCCGGTCATGCAGTTCACCCAGCGGAACGCGCGCCCAGCCGATGTCGGCCGCGCCCGGGTCGGACAGCAGACCGGTCTTGAACACCATCGCGGCGAGCCCCAGCGAGGCATCGCCCGCGACCGCGTTGAGGGTGGCGACCCCGACCAGGTCCCACAGGGCCTCGACGGCACGCGCCGACTGACCGTGCGCGGTCAGCCAGCTGCCGAAGTCCTGCGTGTCCAGGGTCGGATCGGCGAGGTCCAGCCCTTTGAGCGCGAGCGCGGCCCGCCCGACCTTGGCGCGTTCGGCGAGCGAGAGATGCGGATACGTGGCCAGGCTGCGCCCCAGATGCAGGGGCACGGGCAGCGCGTCGCGCCGCAGCCTGCCGAGCCGCCGTCCCTCGGGCCTGGCGACATCGAGTACGGGCACGTCGAGACGATCCTGCAACGGCGCCAGCGCCGCTGCCTCGATGCGGTCGAGGAACCAGCGGTAGGCGGTGCAGCAGCGCAGATACACATGCTGTCCGTTGTCGACCGTCAACTCGCCGCGCTGGAAGGAGAAGGCGAGCCCGCCCAGGCGCGGCCGGCCTTCGAGCAGAGTGACGCGCACTCCGGCGTCGGCGAGCGCGAGCGCGGCGGTGATCCCGGCGAGCCCACCACCGACCACGACGGCATCCCGCCCGTAGCGGGGCCCGGGCATGTCCGCGAGCGGCTCCTCGGGCCGCGAGCCGTCGGTCATCGTGCACTCCCCCCTGCGCGGCCGCCGCGATGCTTGAACGGTGCACGGCAGGCCGTCGCAGTCAGGGACGCCGCGGGGCACCGGAGGGTTGCCCGCCACTTTTCGCCGGTGACATCACCTTGGACCCTTTTGTCCATCAGGTGCGCCTCCTGACGGTCCGCCGGGTCACATGCCGCGCGTCCAGGCCGGACAGGCCGCGCACGGCGACGTACGCCTTCTCGCGCCCGGGCAGCGAGACCCGGCCACGCAGCACCGCCTCCGGATCGCGCTCGATGCGGTCGAGGAGGCGGCGGTAGATGCCGGCCATGGCGGCGACACAGGCGCCGCTGCGCCGGTCGAGCATGGGGAGCAGCCGGTAGCCCTCGGCGAAAAGGGCGCGGGCCCGACGCACTTCGAAGTGCACGAGACCCGCGAAGTCGGCGCCCTCCGGCGGTTTCGCCCCGCTGAACCCGGCCGAGCAGCCGAACTTGGCCAGGTCGTCGGCGGGTAGATAGGTGCGCCCGCCCTCGGCGTCCTCGCGGACGTCCCGCAGGATGTTGGTGAGCTGAAGCGCAAGCCCGAGCGTGTCGGCATACTCCGGCGCGCGCTCGGCGCCACGCGCCCCCCGCTCCGTACCGAACACCCCGAGCGAGAGCCGCCCGATGGCACCCGCCACACAACGGCAGTACACCTTCAGGTCGTCCCAGGTCTCATAGGTCTCGCCGCGTACGTCCATCAGCACGCCGTCGATGAGCTCGTCCAGGCCGCCCAGCGGGATGGGGAACTGCTCGGCGGCATGGGTCAGGGCGACCGCGACCGGGTCGGTGTCGTCCTCGTCGACCGCGTCCTGGCGGATCCGGGTCAGCAGCGCCCGGGTGTCCTCGAGTCTGGCGATCTTGACGTCGGGTGCCAGCGCGCCGTCGCCGATGTCGTCGACACGGCGCGAGAACGCGTACAACGCCGACATCGCGCGCCGCTTGTGCGTGGGCAGCAGCCTGATGCCGTAGGCGAAGTTACGGGCCTGCTGTCCGGTGACGGCCTCGCAGTAGCTGTAGGCGGCGAGTACCGGTGCGGACACGTGTGTGGGAGAGTCCACGGTCCGGATCACCCCTCTCCTCGCAGAGTCAGGCCCACCTCACGCAGCAACTGGATCTTGCCGGGCTTGGGCGGGCCGGGAAGTACGTCGTATTCGGCGGCGGCAATCGCATGGATTGCCGCCCTTCCCCCCGCCACGAACCCTGCGAGCAACAGCTTCAACCTGCCGTGGACGCTACCCACCAGGGGGGCGCCTTCATTCAGGAGATCGCGGGCGCGTTGCGCTTCGTATGCAACCAGGGCGCGCACCGATGCGCCCGCGGTTTTCGCGGCGAGATCCGCCTCCTGGACATGAAAGCGCTTCATGTCGGCGGCGGGCAGATAGATGCGGTCGCGGCCGAGGTCCTCGGCGACGTCCTGGAGGTGCTCGACGATCTGCAGGGCCGTGCAGATCGCGTCGGAGCGCCTGACCCGCTCGGGGGTCTCGGTGCCGGTGACGGCGAGGACGAGACGGCCGACGGGGTTGGCGGACAGTTCGCAGTACGCAATGAGATCGTCGTAGGTCTCGTAGCGGGAGACGAGCTGGTCCTGGCGGTTGGCGGCGATCAGGCCGAGAAAGGGCTCCGCGCTCAGCGCGCGGCGCCGGACGGTCGGCTGGAGGCGGCGCAGCAGCGGGTGACGCGGCGTCGAATCGAACACGCGGTGAAGGTCGGCCTCGAACGCGTCCAGCATCAGCAGCCGGTCCTCGGCCTCCGCCGGGGACACGCCGAGCAGCCGGGCGTCGGCGCCCCCGGGGGCGAGATCGCCGTCGCCGATGTCGTCGACGAGGCGGGCGAAGCCGTACACGGCCATGAGGTCGGCACGCCAGGCCCTGGGCAGGAAGAACGGGGCCACGGGGAAGTTCTCGTCCGCGGCCTTGTCGAGCGTGCCGCGCTCCGGATCACCGGTCGGCGCGGTGCCGGTTCCCGTCACCGTTCACTGCCCGGGGCGGGGACGGCACATGCTGCGTCGACCTGGGGAGTTTCCGTAGCCATTGCCGTCACATCTCCCGTTCTACACCGTCGACCCAATACGCACTATTTCGGACACGCCACCCGGTCCTCAGCGCGGCCGCCCCGGCGCGGGGTGTCGCGTACTATCGCCCCACTTGCCGCTTATCGGGACCGGTACAGCTTACGTTGTACAACGCAACAGGGTCCGTCGGGGTGTCCTGCGCATCACAAGAACACACCGATTGGCACCAAGATTCCGTGGGCCGCCCGAAGTTGACGTTTCCTTTGCAGACGCGGAGCCCCGCCGGAAGGGTTCCTGCGGGGCGCTGGGAAGCGTGGTGGGCTTTTCGCCCGGGTCCGGGTGGACTACTTGCCCGTGAACTTCTCGTACTCCTTGATGACCTCTTCGGTAGGTCCGTCCATGCGCAGCTCGCCGCGTTCCAGCCACAGGACGCGGTTGCAGGTGTCGCGGATCGACTTGTTGTTGTGACTGACCAGGAACACCGTGCCCGCGCTCTTGCGCAGTTCGCGGATGCGTTCCTCGGAGCGCTTCTGGAACTTGCGGTCGCCGGTGGCCAGCGCCTCGTCGATCATCAGGACGTCGTGGTCCTTGGCGGCGGCGATGGAGAAGCGCAGCCGGGCCGCCATGCCGGAGGAGTAGGTGCGCATGGGCAGGGTGATGAAGTCACCCTTCTCGTTGATGCCGGAGAACTCGACGATCTCCTCGTAGCGCTCCTTGATCTCCTCGCGGGACATGCCCATGGCGAGCCCGCCCAATATGACGTTCCGCTCGCCGGTGAGGTCGTTCATGAGGGCCGCGTTCACCCCGAGCAGGGAGGGCTGGCCGTCGGTGTAGACCTTGCCGCTCTCGGCGGGCAGCAGGCCGGCGATGGCGCGCAGCAGCGTCGACTTGCCGGAGCCGTTGGAGCCGATCAGGCCGATGGCCTCGCCGCGGTAGGCGACGAAGGACACGCCTCGCACGGCGTGCACCTTGCGCACTCCTCGTTCCTCGCCGCGCTTGAGCATGCGGCTGAGCGCTGCCGTGGCGCTGCCCTTGCCGGCCTTGGCGCCGTTGACGCGGTAGACGATGTGCAGGTCGTCGGCGATGACGGTGGGGATCCGTTCGTCCCTCGGGTGCTCAGCCACGGCCGTACCTCTCCTCCGCCTTCCAGAAGTAGACGAAGCCGCCGACGGCGAGCAGCACGGACCAGCCGAGCGCGGCCGCCCACACATGCTCCGGGAGGTTCTCGGAGCCGTAGCCGTCGATGAGCGCGAAGCGCATCAGGTCCATGTAGATGGCGGCCGGGTTCCACTGCAGGACGTTGGCGATCCACTGGGGCTTGTCGGCCAGCATGATCGGGATGGAGTACATCACGCCGGACGCGTACATCCAGGTACGCATCACGAACGGCATCAGCTGCGCGAGGTCCGGGGTCTTGGAGCCGGCCCGGGCCATGATCAGCGCGAGGCCGGTGTTGAAAAGGAACTGCAGGGCGAGCGCCGGGACGATCAGGGCCCAGGACAGGTCCGGGAAGCTGCCGAAGACCATGGTGATGGCGAACAGCACGATCATCGAGTAGAGCAGCTGCTGAAGCTGCTGGAGCGCGAAGGACACCGGCAGCGAGGCGCGCGGGAAGTGCAGGGCGCGGACCAGGCCGAGGTTGCCGGAGATCGCGCGGACGCCCGCCAGCACCGAGCTCTGGGTAAAGCTGAACACGAAGACGCCGGTGACCAGGAACGGGATGTACACCTCGCGGGACATGCCCCGGTCGGCCTCGAGGATGACGCCGAAGATGAAGAAGTACACGGCCGCGTTCAGCAGCGGGGTGACCACCTGCCAGAGCTGGCCGAGCTTCGCCTGGCTGTACTGAGCGGTCAGCTTCGCCCGGGAGAAGGCGAGAATGAAGTGACGCCGGTCCCAGAGCTGGCGGACGTATTCCACGAGTGAGGGGCGGGCGCCGCTCACGGACAGTCCGTACTTCGCGGCGAGCTGGGCCGCGGTCAGTCGCTCGTCGGGCGACGGAGCCGCGCTCACCGCGACTCCACCGTCGTGCGTTGTCTCACTCACCAAAAGAAACTTTCGTCTTCGAGATGCGCAGCCTGTGCGGGCAGGGCATGAGCCGGCGGCCGTGGGTGACGGCCGGGTGCTCTCAGGACCGAGCTTGTCAGATGACGGGGGGTCGGCCCAGTCGAGTCAGCCGCCACACCGTACGCCACTTCATGGGCCTGCGGGGCCCGCACTCGGTCGTCCAGCCTTCCCGGAATCCGCCGAACCACGCCCGGAGCGCGGGTCGCGTGGGGCGGCGCAGCAGGGTGAGCAGCATCCAGACGCCGAGGTAGACGGGGACCAGGGGCGCGGGAAGGTTGCGGCGGGCGAGCCATACGCGGTTGCGGGCGACCATGCGGTGGTAGACCGCGTGCCGCGAGGGCGCGGTCGTCGGGTGGTACAGCACCATGTCGGACCGGTAGTCGATCATCCAGCCCGCGTCGAGGGCCCGCCATGCGAGGTCGGTTTCCTCGTGTGCGTAGAAGAATTCGTCCGGAAGCCCGCCGACTTCGGCGAGAACCTGGGTGCGTACGGCGTTGGCGCCGCCGAGGAACGTGGTGACCCGGGAGGAGCGCAGCGGGTCGGAGGCGCGCAGCCTGGGCACATGGCGGCGCTGGGTCTCGCCGGTGTCCGGGTCGGCGATGCGGAAGCTGACGATGCCGAGCCTGGGGTCGGCCTCGAAGGCCTGGCGGCACAGCTCGGCGGTGTCGTGGTGGGCGAGCAGGCCGTCGTCGTCGAGAAAGAGCAATATGTCGACATCCCGGCCGCTGGGCCCGAAGGCCTCGATGCCGATGTTGCGGCCGCCGGGGATGCCGAGGTTCTCG
The DNA here is from genome assembly GCF_040656035.1 of Streptomyces sp. NPDC050211. NCBI lineage: Bacteria > Bacillati > Actinomycetota > Actinomycetes > Kitasatosporales > Streptomycetaceae > Streptomyces > Streptomyces sp. NPDC050211. Next base: position 72,935 of record NZ_JBFALC010000022.1, on the reverse strand, counting down.
GGCAGCTCGATCGTGCGGACGCCGTCGGGGACGTCGGGGACGGGTGAGCCGTTGCCGACGACGACCGCCTCGACCGGGTCGCCGTCCTGCTTGGCGATCGAGTCGAGCAGGGCCCTGAGCTCCTCGGGGCGGTTGCCCATGGTGATGATGACCGCCCCGACCTTCATCCCGGGGCTCACCGGAGCCTGCTCGACGCGAGGATGGACACGAGGTGCAGCAGGGTCTGCACCAGCGCGATGCCGGCCAGCACCGCGACGCCGAGCCGGGAGAAGAACAGGTCGCCGCGCATCGTGTCCAGGACGGCCAGGACCAGGATCAGCAGGGACGCCTCGATGCCGAGCACCAGCCGGTGGAACTTCAGGGCCGCGGCGGCTCTGCGGGCCAGCGCCATGCCGGAGGAACGCGGCTCGGACGCGGCCTCCTTGACGGGCGGCAGTCCGCCCTGGTGGCGGGCGACGCCGACGAGGTCGGTCTCGGCCTTGATCAGGATCGCGCCGAGGGCGGCCAGGGTGCCGAGGAACGCCCACAGCCAGTCGACGCGCCCGGAGCCCCACAGGTCGGCGGCGCGCAGGCCGAAGCCGACGAGCACGGCGGCATCGCACAGATAGGCACCGACCCGGTCCAGGTAGACCCCGCCGAGCGAGAACTGCTGCTTCCAGCGCGCGACTTCGCCGTCGACGCAGTCGAGCAGCAGATAGAGCTGGACCATCAGCACGCCGAGCACGGCGCCCGCGATCCCCGGCACCAGCAGGGCGGGGGCCGCGAGCACGCCGCAGAGGGTCATCAGGTACGTGAGCTGGTTGGGCGTGACCTTGGTGGTCACCAGGGAACGCGTGATCCGCAGGGACACCTCGCGCATGTAGAGGCGTCCCGCCCAGTGCTCACCGCTGCGCCGGTCCTTGACCCCGGCGGGGTGCACGACCGGGCGGAGTTCAGCTACCGATGGCCTTGACATAGTCGGCGTAGGTGTCCTTGATCTGGTCGGTGGTGAGGTCGAGGTGTTCGAGGATCGTGTAGCGGCCGGGCCGGGTCTGCGGGGCGAACTCCACGACCTCGATGAACTCCTCGGTCGTGAAGCCGATCTCCTCCGGCAGCACCGGCAGTCCGTGCCGGCGCAGCACCTCGGCCATGTGGACCGACTCCTCGTGGGCTCCGCGCAGCCACATCGCGAAGGCGGCGCCAAGCCCGCACTGCTCGCCGTGGGCGGCGGCGCGGCGCGGGTGGAGCAGGTCGAAGGCGTGGTTGATCTCGTGGCAGGCCCCGGACGACGGGCGGGAGTCGCCCGACACGGACATGGCGATGCCGCTGAGTACCAGCGCCTCGGCGAGCACCTGGAGGAAGTCGTTGTCGCCGATGCCGCCGGGGTGCCTGAGCACGGCCTCGCCGGCCTGGCGGGCCATGGCCGCGGCGAGGCCGTCGATCTTCTCGCCCTTGACGCGGACCGCGAGTTCCCAGTCCGCGATCGCCGAGATGTTGGAGATCGCGTCGCCGATGCCGGCGCGCACGAACCGGGCCGGTGCCTCGCGGATCACGTCCAGGTCGATGACGACGGCGATCGGGTTGGGCACGCCGTACGAGCCGCGGCCCGCGTCGTTGTCGAGGGTCGCGACCGGCGAACAGAGGCCGTCGTGCGCGAGGTTGGTCGGTACGGCGACCAGCGGCAGGCCGACCCGCGCCGCGGCGAACTTGGCACAGTCGATGATCTTGCCGCCGCCGAGCCCGACGACCGCGTCGTAGCGGCCGGCCTTCATCTCGGCGGCCAGCCGGATCGCGTCGTCGAGGGTGCCGCCGTCCACCTCGTACCAGGTGGCGCCCGGCAGCGAGGGGGCGATGCGCTCGCGCAGCTTGGCGCCGGAGCCGCCGCTGACCGCGACGGCGAGCTTGCCGGAGTGCGAGATGCGCTCGTCGGCGAGCACGTCGCCCAGGTCGTCGAGGGCACCCGGGCGGATGTCGACGACGACCGGGGAGGGGATGAGCCTGGTCAGTACCGGCACGCGATCTCCCGTCCCCGGGCGAGATCGTCGTGGTTGTCGATCTCGACCCAGTCGACCTCGCCGATCGGCGCCACGTCGATACGGAAGCCGCGGTTCACCAGCTCCTGGTAGCCGTGCTCGTAGAACTGCTGCGGGTCGGTCTCCCACACGGTCTTCAGCGCGTCGGCCAGTTCGGGAGCCGCGTCCCCCTCGATGAGCGTGACGCCGATGTACTCGCCCGTGGCCTCGGCGGGGTCCATCAGCTTGGTGATCTTCTGGACGCCCTTCTCGGGGTCCACGACGACCTTCATCTCCTCGTCCGCAAGGGACTTCACGCTGTCGAGGGCGAGAATGATCTTCTTGCCGTCGCCGCGGGCGGCGAGCAGCGTCTTCTCGACGGAGACCGGGTGGACGGTGTCGCCGTTGGCGAGGATCACGCCGTCCTTGAGGGCATCACGCCCGCACCACAGGGAGTAGGCGTTGTTCCACTCCTCGGCCTTGTCGTTGTCGATGAGCGTGAGCGTGAGGCCGTACTTCGCTTCGAGGGCCGCCTTGCGCTCGTACACGGCTTCCTTGCGGTAGCCGACTATGACCGCGGCCTCGGTGAGGCCGATCTCGGCGAAGTTGGCGAGGGTGAGGTCCAGCACGGTCGGTTCGCCCTCGATGCCCGCGGGCCCCACCGGCACCAGTGCCTTCGGCAAGGTGTCGGTGTAGGGGCGCAGACGCCGTCCGGCGCCTGCCGCCAGCACGAGGCCGATCATGCGGGTTCTCCTTCGTCGTGTACGGCGGGTGCCCCGGCGGACACCCAGAAGCGGATGCTCTCGACGAGCACCACCAGGGCGACGGCCCCGGCGAGGACCGTGAGCGCGACCTCGAACTGCGCGCCGGTGAGCAGCGCGGCCAGTACGACGACCACCAGCGTCCGGCCCTCGTGCCCCCCGACCGCCCGCACCAGCCACTTCGGCGGGGCGCCCGCGTTGCCGCGGATGCGATAGACCGTGTCGTAGTGATGGTAGGCGACAGCGGCCACCAGGCCGAAAGCCGAGGGAAGCGCCCCGTTCACCTCTGATTCAGCTGCCAGAATGAGGACCGTCCCGTATTCAGCGGCGCGGAAGAAAGGCGGAACCAGCCAGTCCAGAGCGCCTTTGAGCGGGTTCTGGACGGCGACGGCGGACATCACGACGTAGGCGACGGCACACAGCACGGTCTGCCATCCGGCGCCCCAAAGTGCGGCGGAGATCACCACCAGGAGACCGCCGGCAAAAGCGGCGTAATAACCAGCAGGGGGATAAGTGCCACGCCGCGCGCGAAGGACCAGTTCGGTGAGCGGACCGGAGTCCGCGAGGTCCGCGAGCGCCTGCGCCGCCCGGTCCGTGCGCTGGGCCTTGCGCGTCAGCGAGCGCAACACGCGGCCCGCCGTGGTGTACGTCGCCGCGAACGCGCAGCCGATGAGGAGCGCGTAGAAGGTGATGCGGGGTGTGGTGACCGCCGTCAGGACCGCGATCATCGCCCAGCGCTCGCCGATCGGCAGGACGATCATCCGGCGCACCCAGACCGTCCAGCCGACACTGTCGAGCTTGCCCGAAAGGGCCGCGGTGGGGCTGGTGTTGGCGGTGGCGTCGTGGTTCGCCTCGTTGAAGGAGAAGTCGACGACGTGCCGGCAGGTCTGGAGGACCATCGCGCCCAGCGCCAGGGCCCATACGTCGTCGCCACCGCGGGCCGCACCGAGGGCGAGGCCCGCGTAGTAGGCGTATTCCTTGGCCCGGTCGAAGGTGGCGTCCAGCCAGGCGCCGAGCGTCGAGTACTGCAGGGAGTAGCGGGCCAGCTGTCCGTCGGTGCAGTCCAGGACGAAGGAGAAGAGGAGCAGCAGGCCGGCGGCTATGTATCCGCCCCGGGTGCCGGTGGCCGCGCTGCCGGCCGCGATCAGCGCGGTGAGCAGGGAGGCGGTGGTGACCTGGTTCGGGGTGAGGCCGCGGCGGGCGCACCAGCGGGCCAGATAGCGCGAGTACGGGCTGATGCAGAAGGTCGTGAAGAAGCCGTCGCGGGCCTTCACCGCCGACTTCAGGCGTACGGCCTCGTCGTCGACGGAGGCGACGGCCTGCCGTGCCTCGTTGCGGGCCTGCGGGTCGGCGGGGACGGCGGCGACGAGGCTGCCGAGGTCCGGGCGGTGCACGTCGGCGCCGAGGGCGGCGGCGAGGCGGTCGGCGAGGCTGTCCACCAGCAGTGCGCCGCCGGCGGCGTTCTCGCGGGCCATCGCCCGGGTCAGCGCCTGACGGGCGCCGGGCTGGGCGGTCACGGCGCCCGGGATCGTGGCGAGCGGGAAGCGCGGGTCGGTGAGGCCGAGGCGCAGGGCGTGCAGGTGGCCGACGAAGCGGGTGTCGACGACGGCGACCCGCTGGCCACCGGGGACCTCGGCGAGAAGCGTCTCCGCGTCGGCGGCGTCGGAGGCGGTCCGCACCTCGAAGCCGAGCGACCGCAGATCACCCTCGATCGACGATCCGGGGACCGGCTGACCGGTGAGGATGGCGGTCGACAACCGAACTCACTCCCTGGGAATGCCGACGCTCCGCGACGGTCATGTACATGGTGGGGCGCCCCTTGGCTGCACCAGGCGGGCGGCATGTCGGCAGAGGCTATCGGATGATGGGAAGTTCGTGTTCACCGACCGTTCATGGTCCGGTCGACACGATCTGCCTTCGCCTTTGCCGTGATCATCATCGGGGATCGCATGCCCGGGACACAAAATCGCGGTCGCAGAACGGATATTCGCGACAGGGAACGACGCACGGCCACGCAGGGCTCAAACCGATCGCCCACCGACTGACCTGCACTTCGTTTACGCAGGTCAGGGCATATGACAACGGTGTTCAGTGCCGCGTTGCCCGGTACCCCCCGCCCGTAGTTCACTGTGATCCCGGACGGAACACAGGAGGGCTGCTGCCATGGGGGCTGGGCACGATCACGGGCATGCGCACGGCGCACCCGCCGGCGGCACGGCGACCGCTGCGTACCGCGGCCGGCTGCGCGTCGCGCTGTCGATCACGCTCGGCGTCATGGTGGTCGAGATCATCGGCGGCATCGTCGCCGATTCGCTCGCCCTCGTCGCCGACGCGGCGCACATGGCGACGGACGCGCTGGGCCTCGGCATGGCCCTCCTCGCGATCCACTTCTCGGGCCGCCCGGCCACCGGCAAGCACACCTTCGGGTACGCCCGCGCCGAGATCCTCGCCGCCCTCGCCAACTGTCTGCTGCTGCTCGGGGTCGGCGGCTATGTGCTCTTCGAGGCGATCCAGCGGTTCTTCACGCCGGCCGGCACCGAGGGCGGCCCGATGATCGTGTTCGGCCTGATCGGTCTGGTCGCGAACCTGGTGTCGCTGACGCTGCTCATGCGCGGCCAGAAGGAGAGCCTGAACGTGCGTGGCGCGTTCCTGGAGGTGGCGGCGGATGCGCTGGGCTCGGTCGCGGTGCTGATCTCCGCGGCCGTGATCCTCACCACGGGCTGGCAGGCCGCCGACCCGATCGCCTCGCTGGTCATCGGTTTGATGATCGTGCCCCGGACCATGAAGCTGCTGCGCGAGACCCTCGACGTCCTGCTGGAGTCGGCCCCGAAGGACGTCGACATGGCGGAGGTACGGGCGCACATACTGGCCCTCGACGGCGTCGAGGACGTCCACGACCTGCACGCCTGGACGATCACCTCCGGCATGCCGGTCCTGTCCGTGCACGTCGTCGTGCGCTCCGACGTGCTGAACGCGATCGGCCACGAGAAGATGCTGCACGAGCTCCAGGGCTGCCTCGGCGACCACTTCGACGTCGAGCACTGCACGTTCCAGCTGGAGCCCCACGGGCATGCGGAGCACGAGGCACGGCTCTGCCACTGAGACCGGCGCGCGTGCAGCGTATTTGTAACCGGCGCACGTGGAGCGCATCGGTCCGGCGCACGGTTGCGTCCTCCCTCTCACAGCCCCACCCGGGGCGGTTCTCCGCCCGGGACACCGGGCACGATCAACATCCGGGCCCCGCCCCCGGCGCGGACATGCGGGCGTACTGCGAAGTGCCGGGAGTGCCGGATTCGTACGGCACACTTGGGGCGCGAAGACCGATGCGAAGGATGGGTATGCCGATCACACCTGCCACCGCGACGCACAGCTCGTCGAACGGCACCGCGGACGCGATCTTGCTGGAACTGGTCGACGAGAAGGGCGTGACGATCGGCACCGCGGAGAAGCTCGCCGCCCATCAGCCGCCGGGGCAGCTGCACCGCGCCTTCTCCGTGTTCCTCTTCGACGACCACGGCCGACTGCTGCTCCAGCAGCGGGCGCTGGGCAAGTACCACTCCCCCGGTGTGTGGTCCAACACCTGCTGCGGCCACCCCTACCCGGGCGAGGCCCCCTTCGCGGCGGCGGCCCGGCGGACGTACGAGGAGCTGGGCGCCTCGCCCTCGCTGCTCGCCGAGGCGGGCACGGTCCGCTACAACCACCCGGACCCGGCCTCGGGCCTGGTGGAGCAGGAGTACAACCACCTCTTCGTCGGCATGGTGCAGGCGCCGCTGCGACCCGACCCGGAGGAGGTCGGCGCGACGGCCTTCGTGACCCCCGCCGAGCTGGCGGAGCGGCACGCGAAGGACGTGTTCTCCTCCTGGTTCATGACGGTGCTGGACGCGGCCCGTCCCGCGGTCAGGGAGCTGACGGGTCCGTCGGCCGGCTGGTGAGCGCAGTTACAGCACGCGCGCGGGGGTGAGCGGCAGGGCGGCCCAGATCACCTTGCCGCCGCTCGCGGTGTGCTCGACGTCGCACACCCCGCCCGCCTCCCGGGCGATCTCGCGCACCAGCAGCAGCCCCCGGCCGCCGGTCTGGCCGTGGTCGGCCTCCAGGGCGGTGGGGCGGTAGGGGTGGCTGTCCTCCACCGACACCCGCACCCACTCGGCGCCCACGGCGACCTCCACGGCGAGCATCGGCGACAGCAGTGCCGCATGCCGGACGGCGTTCGTGACCAGCTCCGAGACGATCAGCAGCAGGCCCTGGACCAGGTCGTCCGAGACCGGCACCCCCTGACGGAACAGCAGGTCCCGCACGGCGTGCCGGGCCTGCGGGACCGACACGTCGACAGCCGGTGCGGTGAACCGCCAGACCCCCTCGTACGGCAGGGGCCCCTCCGTGCCGCCGTCTGGGCGTGGGCCGGGCCCACGCCCGTGGTTGTCCATGGTCCGGTCGCCACCCTTGCGCTCGATTGTCACCACACCTTGAGTGTTGGCAACCGGTCGCCGCGACCCCGAGGCCTGAACAGAAGTCAGCTGGTATCGAGCGGTTCTGATCGTTGGCGTATGACACGGTCAGTTGTGGGACTGCTTCTGTCCCCCTTGTGCCGACTTCACGAACTATTCGGCTTGTACGGGTTTGACGCCCCTCCTCGCCGATCGTGGGTTCGGCAGGGGCGGATAGCATCCGGCGCATGGAGCCGCAGCTGCTGCACGGTGTCACCGACTCGGTGGCCACCGTCGTCATCCGTCATCCGGCCAAGCGCAACGCCATGACCGCCGACATGTGGCGATCGCTGCCGCCGCTGCTCGACCGGCTGGCCGCCGACCCGGACGTACGGGCCCTGGTGCTGACCGGCGAGGGCGGGACGTTCTGCGCCGGCGCCGACATCTCCACGCTCCAAGGGTCGCCGGACGAGGCGCAAGGGCTCGCGGTGAGTGCGGAGGAGGCGCTTGCCGCGTTTCCGAAGCCGACGCTGGCGGCGGTTCGCGGGCACTGTGTGGGCGGTGGCTCGCAGCTCGCGGCGGCCTGTGATCTGCGCTTCGCCGAGGAGGGCGCGCTGTTCGGGGTGACGCCGGCGAAGCTGGGGATCGTCTATCCGGCGTCCTCCACGCGGCGGTTGGTGTCGCTGGTGGGTCCGGCGACGGCCAAGTACTTGCTGTTCTCGGGCGAGTTGATCGACGCGGAGCGGGCGCTGCGCACCGGTCTGGTCGACGAGGTGCTGCCCGAGGGCGAACTCGACAAGCGGGTCGCGGAGTTCGCCCGGATCCTGGTCTCCCGGTCCCAGCTGACGCAGGCCGCGGCGAAGGAGTTCGCGAACGGGCGCACCGACCGGGACACCCACTGGGCCGAGCAGGCGCGCGGCAGCGGCGACACCGCCGAGGGCGTCGCCGCGTTCCTGGAGCGCAGGCCACCGCGCTTCACCTGGACTACGTCAGGATGAACCGGCTGCGCGAGCGGAAGGCGTCGACGATGTGCGCGGGCGCCTTCTGCGGCGACCCGGCGTCGTACGGCGGCTGAGGGTCGTACTCCGTGGCCAGTTGTACGGCCTGGGCGTGGTCGTCGCCCGCGATGCGCCCGAGCAGGGTGAGCGCCATGTCGATGCCGGACGAGACGCCGGCCGCGGTGACGTACTTGCCGTCCAGGACGACCCGCTCCCCCGTCGGTTCGGCGCCGAACCGCTTCAGCTGCTCCAGCGCCAGCCAGTGCGAGGTCGCCCGGCGGCCCCGGAGGAGTCCGGCGGCGGCGAGCAGCAGGGAGCCCGTGCACACGGAGGTGGTCCAGGTGCTGGTGGCGTCGACCGCGCGCAGCCAGTCCAGCAGTCGCTCGTCCTCCATCAGCGCGCTCTGGCCGGGACCGCCGGCCACCACCACGATGTCGGGACTGGACACCTCCTCCAGGGCCTTGTCGGCGATGAGCGCGAGGGCTCCGTTGTCCGAGCGGACGGGTCCGGACTCCTTGGCGACGAACCCGGTCTCCGCGTCGGGGGTGCGGGACAGGATCTCGTAGGGGCCGACGGCGTCGAGGGCGGTGAACCGATCGAACACGACCAGGGCGATCTGCATCGGATTCCTTTCGGCGGGCTTTCAGTGGGCGGGTGCGGGGCGGAAGCGGCGGCGGTACTCGGCCGGGGCCATCCCCAGGGACTTCACGAAGGCGCGCCGCATGGCCTCGGGGGTGCCGTAGCCGCTGGTGCGGGAGATCTCCTCGATGCCGTCACTCGTGTCCTCCAGCAGACGGCGGGCGTGTTCGAGGCGGACGCGGTCGACGTACCGGCCGGGTGTCATGCCGGTCTCGGTCTGGAAGGCGCGGGCGAAGTGGCGGGGCGAGAGGCGGGCGCGGGCGGCCAGTGACTCGACGGTCAGATCGGCGTCCGGATGCTCGGTGATCCACTGCTGGACTTCGCGGAGCGGTTCGCGCTGTGCGGTCTGGGCGGCGAGCTGGGCGCTGAACTGGGCCTGGTTTCCCGGGCGGCGCAGGAAGACCACCAGGTGACGGGCGATCGTCAGGGCTACCTCACGTCCCAGGTCCTCCTCGACGAGGGCGAGCGCGAGGTCGATGCCGGAGGTGACACCCGCCGACGTGGAGACCTGTCCCTCGCGGATGTAGATGGGGTCGGCGTCGACCCGCACGGCCGGGTGGTCGCAGGCCAGCTTGTCGGCGTATGCCCAGTGGGTCGTGGCGCGGCGGCCGTCCAGGAGGCCCGCCTCGGCGAGCAGGATCGCCCCGGTGCAGACGGAGACCAGGCGTTCGGCACGCGGGCCGCGCTCGCGCAGCCAGTCGGTGAGACGCGCGTCCGGGCGGCGGGTGCCCTGGCCGCCGGGGACGAGGAGGGTGTGCGGGTCGGGTACGGCGTCCAGGGCCCCGTCCGGTACGAGGGTCAGGCCGCTGGACGTGCGCACGGGGGCGCCGTCCAGGGAGGCCGTACGGATGCGGTACGTCCCCGGCGTGTGTTTCTCGGCCCCCGCGAAGACCTCCACCGGGCCGCTGACATCGAGGCTCTGCACGCCGTCGAAGAGGAGGACGAGAACGGTTCGCTGCGCCATGCCACCGATTCTTGGTGAGCCGGAGGATGGCCGCAATGACGAGTTCCCCACCTTTCCTGCCCTGGGCCGGGGGACTGTGGAGCACGAACCGACCGGTCAGTAATGTTCGCGGCATGACTACTGCCGCCATCGATCCGCGGGCCGGCCGGCGCTGCCACAACGCGCTCAACGCCCTGCACTCCACGCACTACTTCGCACCCGAGGTCGGCAAGGAGCTGGGCGCCCTCGGGGTCACGGACCCCAGGGCCGTCAACTTCGCCGTGCGGGCGGCCGCGTTGGGCCCGGTGGGGCCCGGGACGGTGGCGGCGACGTTCTACAACTACAAGTACGAGCTGGTGTCCCGGCATGTGCCCGCGGTGTGGGCGATCGCCTCACCCGACGCCGTCCTGGCGGCACGCGCGCGTGGGGTCGATTCCGCGCTGCGCCGCCTCCTGGGTGAGCAGGTGGTGATCTCGCCGGAGATGGCGGAGGCCGCGCGTCTCGCGCTGCGGGCGGCCGAGGCCTGTACGCGCGGCGCCCGGCCGCTGTACGCCGCCCACGCCGACCTGCCGGTGCCCCAGGAACCGCATCTGGCGTACTGGCACGCGGCGACGCTGCTGCGTGAGCACCGGGGCGACGGGCATCTCACCGTGCTGGTGTCGGCCGGGCTCGACGGTCTGGAGGCGCTGGTGACCCACACGGCGACCGGCAAGGGTTTCTCGCCGAAATGGGTGTTCGGCACGCGCGGCTGGCGCCAGGAGGAGTGGGACACGGCGAAGGTACGGCTGCGGGAGCGCGGGCTGCTGGACGCGGCGGGCGAGCTGACCGAGCAGGGCGTCGCGCTCCGGGCGGAGATCGAGCAGGAGACCGACCGGCTGGACCGTGCGCCCTACGAGCACCTGGGAGCCGAGGGCGTGCAGCGGCTGACCGAGCTGGCAACCGGGTTCGCCCGCGCCGTGGTCGCCGCCGGGGCGTTCCCCGAGGATCTGTTCGGCCAGGGCTGAGCCGGCCGCGGCGCATGGCGTGACCTGGGCGAGGTACTCGGTCTTTCCCGGCCACCGGGGCCGGAAGAGAAAGGGGATGCCCATGCTCCGTGCGATTGCGGACGTGTTGCGACAGATCGGTGGGGCGATCGCCACCGTGGTGACGTTGCCCTTCCGGGCGCTGGCCCGGCTGCTGGGCGGCGCCTCGGGCGGCGCGCGGCGACGCAGGGCCTGATTTCGCCCGCTTCCTACCTCGCGCCCGCCTCGACAGGGCCGGGGTGCCGACCCGATCCCCGATTGTCGGTGTCACCTGCCACAATTGCCGCGCAACCTCAGTGAGAAGGCGGTACGGGATCGTGACGACACCCGGGTCCATCGAAGTAGGGTCCATCGAAGGCAGGATCGCCGAGGAGCTCGGCGTACGGGAGCGGCAGGTCAAGGCTGCCGTGGAGTTGCTCGACGGCGGTTCGACGGTGCCCTTCATCGCCCGCTACCGCAAGGAAGCGACCGAGATGCTCGACGATGCGCAGCTGCGCACGCTCGAGGAGCGGCTGCGCTATCTGCGGGAGCTGGAGGAGCGGCGGGCGGCGATCCTCGACTCGGTGCGCGAGCAGGGCAAGCTCACCGACGAGCTGGAGGCCCAGATCCGCGGCGCCGAGACCAAGGCGCGGCTCGAGGACATCTACCTGCCGTACAAGCCGAAGCGGCGGACCAAGGCGCAGATCGCGCGTGAGGCCGGTCTGGAGCCGCTCGCGGAGGGCCTGCTCGGCGATCCGACGATCGAGCCGCTGGCCGCCGCGGCGGCGTTCGTCGACGCGGACAAGGGAGTCGCCGATCCGCAGGCCGCCCTGGACGGCGCGCGGGCGATCCTCACCGAGCGGTTCTCGGAGGACGCCGATCTGATCGGCGAGCTGCGCGAGCGCATGTGGGTGCGCGGACGGCTGGCCGCCAAGGTGCGCGAGGGCAAGGAGGAGGCGGGCGCCAAGTTCTCCGACTACTTCGACTTCGCCGAGCCGTTCACCGACCTGCCCTCGCACCGGATCCTCGCCATGCTGCGCGGCGAGAAGGAGGAGGTCCTCGACCTCGTCCTGGAGCCGGAGGAGCCCACGGACGGGCCGTCGTCGTACGAGGGGATGATCGCCGCGAAATTCGGCGTCACCGATCGCGGCCGTCCCGGCGACAAGTGGCTCACGGACACGGTCCGCTGGGCCTGGCGCACCCGCATCCTCGTCCACCTCGGCCTGGACCTGCGCCTTCGGCTGCGTACGGCCGCCGAGGACGAGGCGGTCAATGTGTTCGCCGCCAACCTGCGCGACCTGCTGCTCGCCGCCCCGGCCGGCACGCGCACGACGCTGGGGCTGGACCCGGGCTTCCGTACGGGCGTGAAGGTCGCCGTCGTCGACGCGACGGGCAAGGTCGTGGCGACCGACGTGATCCACCCGCACGTCCCGGCGAACCGGTGGGACGAGGCGATCGCCAAGCTGGCGCGGCTGGCGAAGGAGCACGCGGTCGAGCTGATCGCGATCGGCAACGGCACGGCGTCCCGGGAGACCGACAAGCTCGCCGGTGAACTCATCACCAAGCACCCGGAGTTGAAGCTCACCAAGGTGATGGTCTCCGAGGCGGGCGCCTCCGTGTACTCGGCCTCCGCCTTCGCCTCGCAGGAGCTGCCGGACATGGACGTGTCGCTGCGCGGCGCGGTGTCGATCGCGCGCCGGCTCCAGGACCCGCTGGCCGAGCTGGTGAAGATCGACCCGAAGTCGATCGGTGTCGGCCAGTACCAGCACGACCTGTCCGAGGTGAAGCTGTCACGCTCGCTGGACGCGGTGGTCGAGGACTGTGTGAACGGCGTCGGGGTCGACGTCAACACGGCCTCCGCGCCCCTCCTCGCGCGCGTGTCCGGCATCTCCTCCGGGCTCGCCGAGAACATCGTGTCGCACCGTGACGCCAACGGCCCGTTCAAGTCGAGGTCCGAGCTGAAGGGCGTGGCACGGCTCGGCCCGAAGGCGTACGAGCAGTGCGCGGGCTTCCTGCGGATCCGGGGCGGTGACGACCCGCTGGACTCGTCGAGCGTTCACCCCGAGGCCTATCCCGTCGTGCGGCGGATGGTGCAGACGTCCGGTCAGGAGGTGGCCTCGCTCGTCGGCAACACGGCTGTGCTGCGGTCGCTGAAGCCGCAGGAGTTCGTCGACGAGACCTTCGGTCTGCCGACCGTCACCGACATCCTCAAGGAGCTGGAGAAGCCGGGCCGCGACCCGCGCCCCGCGTTCAAGACCGCCACGTTCAAGGACGGCGTCGAGAAGATCTCCGACCTGTCCTCCGGGATGGTCCTCGAAGGGGTCGTGACGAACGTGGCGGCCTTCGGGGCGTTCGTCGACGTCGGTGTGCATCAGGACGGGCTGGTGCATGTGTCCGCGATGTCGAAGACGTTCGTCAAGGATCCGCGGGATGTGGTCAAGCCCGGCGACATCGTCAAGGTGAAGGTCCTGGACATCGACATTCCGCGCAAGCGGATCTCGCTGACGCTGCGGCTGGACGACGAGGCGGCGGCGGCTCCGCAGGGCGGCCGACAGGGCGAGGGCGGCGAGCGGCGACAGCGAGGCGGACGCCCGCCCCAGCAGCGCCAAGGCCGCGGAGGCGGCGGTGGTGGAGGCGGCTCGCGCCAGGCGCCGCCGCCGGCCAACAGTGCGATGGCCGATGCTCTTCGCCGGGCCGGGCTGGTCGATCGCAAGGATGGGCGGCGTTGAGTTGACCGTCTGAAGGTCGTGGGGAGCTGCGGGTCCGTTGGGGCTGGTCGCGCAGTTCCCCGCGCCCCTACGGGGCGCGTCCAGAGCCCTGTGGATCTACAGTGACCGTATGCCGACGTCGCGCGTCATCACCTGGGCAGTCTCGGAGAGCAAGGGTATCGAGACCGCCTGGATCGAGCTGACCGGCGATGCCCTGCGGGCCCGTGGCCGTGTGGTGGGGACGGTTCCGGAGCCGTACTGGATCGCGTACGAACTCGACACCGCCGACGGCTTCGTGACCCGGCGGCTGCGGGTCACGGCCGAGACCCACTCCGGCACACAGGACCTCGATCTGCGGCATGACGGCGAGGGCCGGTGGACCGCGGACGGCGAGCGATTGCCCGGCATCGACGGCGCCCTCGACTGCGACCTCGGCCTGTGCCCGCTCACCAACAGCATGCCGGTGCTGCGGCACGGACTCCATCGCACGCCGGGTGAGGAGGACTTCCTCATGGCCTGGGTCTCGGTCCCGGACCTGACCGTCCAGCCGTCGCCGCAGCGGTACACCCACCTCGACCGCGGACGCGTCCACTTCACCTCGGGCGGCTTCCGCAGCGACCTCGTGTTCGACGCGGACGGCTTCGTCGTCGACTATCCGGGGCTGGCCACTCGACTGGCCGGTTCGGCAACGCCCTAAGGGGCGCGGGGAACTGCGCGACAAGCCACGACGGCGCCGCAGCGGACCGACGGCCCTACCAGCGGAGCGTTTAGCGCTCCGTGACCTTGCCGTCCACTACCTCCACGCGGCGCGTCACATGCACCGCGTCCAGCATGCGCCGGTCATGGGTGACCAGGAGCAACGTGCCCTCATACGAATCCAAAGCCGACTCCAGTTGCTCGATGGCCGGGAGGTCGAGGTGGTTGGTCGGCTCGTCCAGGACCAGGAGGTTGACGCCTCGGCCCTGAAGCAGGGCCAGGGCCGCGCGGGTGCGTTCACCCGGTGACAGCGTCGCCGCCGCCCGCAGTACGTGATCCGACTTCAGGCCGAACTTCGCGAGCAGCGTCCGCACTTCGGCCGGTTCCGTGTCGGGGACGGCCGCGCTGAAGGCGTCCAGCAGGGACTCCGGGCCGTGGAACACCTTGCGGGCCTGGTCGACCTCGCCGACGAGGACGCCGGAGCCGAGGGAGGCCTGGCCCGCGTCCACGGGGACCCGGCCGAGCAGGGCGCCGAGGAGGGTCGACTTGCCCGCGCCGTTCGCGCCCGTGACGGCCACTCGGTCCGCCCAGTCGATCTGCAGGGAGACCGGGCCGAGGACGAAGTCACCGCGCCGCACCTCGGCGTCCCGCAGGGTGGCGACGACGGCGCCGGAGCGCGGGGCCGCCGCGATCTCCATCCGCAGTTCCCACTCCTTGCGCGGCTCCTCGACGACATCGAGGCGTTCGATCATGCGCTGCGTCTGGCGGGCCTTCGCGGCCTGCTTCTCGCTGGCCTCGCTGCGGAACTTGCGGCCGATCTTGTCGTTGTCGCTGGCCTTGCGCCGCGCGTTCTTCACGCCCTTGTCCATCCAGGTGCGCTGCATCTGCGCCCGGTCCTGGAGGGCCGTCTTCTTGTCGGCGTACTCCTCGTAGTCCTCACGGGCGTGCCGCCGGGCCGTCTCGCGTTCCTCCAGGTAGGCCTCGTAGCCGCCGCCGTAGAGGTTGATCTGTCCCTGTACGAGGTCGAGTTCGAGGACCTTGGTGACGGTGCGGGCGAGGAACTCGCGGTCGTGGCTGACGACGACCGTGCCGGCGCGCAGGCCGCTCACAAAGCGTTCGAGGCGTTCCAGGCCGTCCAGGTCGAGGTCGTTGGTCGGCTCGTCGAGCAGGAAGACGTCGTAGCGGGAGAGCAGGAGGGAGGCAAGGCCCGCGCGGGCCGCCTGGCCGCCGGAGAGGGAGGTCATCGCCTGGTCGAGGTCGACTGCCAGGCCCAGTGAGTCGGTGACCTCCTCGGCCCGTTCGTCCAGGTCGGCGCCGCCGAGGTCGAGCCAGCGCTCCAGGCTCGTCGCGTACGCGTCGTCGGCGCCCGGTGCGCCGTCGACGAGCGCCTGGGTGGCCTCGTCCATCGTGCGCTGGGCCTCGGCCACGCCGGTGCGGCGGGCCAGGAACTCCCGTACGGTCTCGCCCGGGCGGCGCTCCGGTTCCTGCGGGAGGTGGCCGATCGTCGCCGCGGGCGGCGAGAGGCGCAGCTCGCCCTCCTCCGGCGCAGTGAGTCCGGCGAGGATCCGCAGCAGCGTGGACTTGCCGGCGCCGTTGGCCCCGACCAGGCCGATCACATCGCCGGGCGCGACGACGAGGTCGAGCCCGGTGAACAGCGCGCGGTCGCCGTGGCCGGCGGCGAGGTTCTTGGCGACGAGGGTGGCAGTCATCAGACCGTAGATCCTAGTGGCCCCACGGAGTCGGTCGCGCCCGGATTATCCGTGCGCCATCGCCTCCACCAGCACGCTTCCCGACGTCCGCGCCACCACGAAGGACTCCCCCTTCACCGCCTTGGCGTCCAGGGCGATGCGATGCCGGCCGGGTTCCAGGATTCCGTCGAAGACCTCGTGGGCGTGGGTGCGGTAGAGACGGTCGAGGCGGTACGCGGTGAGCTGGACCCGGCAGGGCGAGGTGACCTCGATGCCCGCTTCGCCGTCGGCGGCGACCAGCCGGGTCAGCCGGCGCCGGTCGGCTGGGCTGCGGTCCAGGGCGTGTTCGATCTGGGCGACGAGCAGCGGGACGATCGGGGCGAGTCCGTCGACGTAGGCGACGTCGACACCGGCGCGGTCGAAGGCGGCGCGTACGGCGGCACGCTCCTCGTGGGTGACGGCGCGGCCGAAGGCGACGGCGCCGTAGCCGCGCAGTTCGTCGGCGGGGACGTGGGCCGCGTCGCGGGTGATGTCGGCGCCGATGCCGATGGTGCGCAGTGCGGCGGCGAGCTTGGCCAGCAGGGCGACGCGGGCGCCGATGAGCAGGACGCGGCGGCGGGCGCTGCCGGAGCCGTCCAGCAGTGAGTTGAGAGCCGTCCGGTACTCGGCACCGCGGAAGCGGAACGGCCCTATGCCGTGGTAGCCGTTGAGGTCCAGGTCGGCGTACTCCTCGGTCTGCCAGGCGAAGTCGCGCCAGATGTAGTCGTCGCCTTCCTGCTCGATGACCGCGGTGACCGCCCCGCACCCCAGGTCCTCGCATTCGGGGCAGCCGTAGATGACGTACCGGCCGCCGGGCAGGGGTGCGTCGGTCTCCAGCATCAGGCTGCGGACCTGGGCGGTGAAGATCGCGGGTGGGACGTCCGAGGCGAGGGGGGAGACGGCGTCGAGGTCGGAGAGCTGGAAGAGCAGCGGACGGTCGTTCACGATGAAGTCCACGAAATCCCGGTGTACTTGGTAGTCACCGTTGGCGAGGACTCCACCGGCACGCATCGCCGGTGCCAGGCCGAAGGTCGCGTACTCGGCAGACATGCTGTGAGTATCCCCAGAGAGAACGCTCTCTGAGCACGGCATGACACATTCCGCTACCGTCCCCGGATGAGCAGCGAACCGAACGACGAGATCATCGTGGTCGGCGGCGGGGTCATCGGGCTGACCACGGCCGTCGTCCTCGCCGAGCGTGGCCGCCGGGTGCGGGTGTGGACGCGGGATCCCGTGGAGCGGACCACCTCGTCGGTCGCGGGCGCGCTGTGGTGGCCGTACCGGATCGAGCCGGTCGCGCGGGCACGCAAGTGGGCGCTGCGGTCGCTCGATGTGTACGAGGAGTTGGCGGGACGGCCCGAGGTGACCGGCGTACGCATGGTCGAAGGGGTACTGGGCGAGGCCGGTCCGGACGATGCCTGGGCCGCAGACCGACTGCCGGGGCTGCGTCCGGCGACCGCCGAGGAGTACGCGGGCACGGGGTTGTGGGCGCGGTTGCCGCTGATCGACATGGCGGTCCATCTGCCGTGGCTGCGCGAGCGGTTCCTCGGGGCGGGCGGTGCGATCGAGGTGCGTACGGTGTCCGCCTTCGCGGAGGCCGACGCGCCCGTCGTGGTCAACTGCACCGGGCTGGGGGCGCGGGAGCTGGTGCCGGACGCCTCGGTACGGCCTGTGCGCGGGCAGTTGGTAGTCGTGGAGAACCCCGGCATCCGGACCTGGCTCGTCTCCACCGACGCCGCCGGGGCGATGGCGTACTTCTTTCCGCAGCCCGGCCGGTTGCTGCTGGGCGGCACGGCGGACGAGGACGACTTCTCGACCGAGCCGGATCCGGCGGTGGCGGGGGCGATCGTACGGCGGTGTGCGGCGCTGCGGCCGGAGATCGCCGGGGCGCGGGTGCTGGACCATCGGGTCGGGCTGCGGCCCGCGCGGGACACGGTCCGGCTGGAGCGCGAACTGCTGCCGGACGGGCGGCTGTTGGTGCACAACTACGGCCATGGCGGCGCGGGTATCACTGTTGCGTGGGGCTGCGCGGAGGAGGCGGCCGGGGCCGTCAGCGAGCGGCTGTGACCCGCTCCTGCTCCGCCCGTGGGCTCGCGCCGTGCACGACGGCGACCGCCAAGAGGGCGACCGCCAGGCCGACGGCGGTCTGCACGGTGAACGGCTCACCGAACATGGCGGCACCCCAGACGGCCGTGACGGGCGCCATCAGGAACATCAGCGTGTTGACCTGGGTCACCCCCGAGCGCTGCAGCACCAGCCAGTACAGCCCGTAGCCGCCGAACGTCGACAGCGTCACGAGCCACACGGTGGCCAGCCAGAACGACGGTGCGGAGGAGGGGGCGGCGGCCCCGGCCGTGAAGGCGGCGACCGTGAAGACGAGTGCGCTGGTGGTGCAGTGGACGGTCATCGACACCAGGGGCGTCACCTGTGTCCGGGAACGCTCTTCGAGGAAGGTGGCCGCCACCAGCGAGAGCATCCCGGCGAACGGGACGAGATAGACCCACCAGTCGACGGCGGTGGCCGCCGAGGCGTCGGCCGTGGTGACGACGGCGACACCGGCGAGGCCCAGGCACAGGCCGAGCCACTGCCGCGCCGACACGCACTGACGCAGCAGCGGCCCGGCGAGTGCGCCCGCGACGAGGGGCTGGGTGCCGTCGATCAGGGCGGTCGTGCCGCTGGAGACTCCGAGCTGGATGGCGTAGTAGACGGTGAGCAGATAGCCGCTCTGGGAGAGCAGTCCGATCGCGATCTGCCGTGCGAGGTCACGGGCGGTCAGCCCCTGCCATGACGCCCGCCCCCTGCCGACGGCGACGGCGATGAGGATGACGGCCAGCGGCAGAAACCGCCACATCAGCAGCGTCACCGCGCCCGCGTGCTCCGTGCCCAGCTTGGCGCCGACGAACCCCGAGCTCCAGCAGAGCACGAAGGCGACCGACAGCAAGATGTTCATGGTCCACCACTCACCGCGACTATACAGATCGGTCTACCTACTCGGACCACTATACAGATCGGTATAGTCGGGTGCCATGAGTACCAGGCGGATCACGATGACCCCCGGCGCGCACCGCGTTCTCGCGGCGGCGTCCCGGCTGTTCTACGAGCGCGGCATCCACGCGGTCGGGGTGGACCTGATCGCCGCCGAGGCCGGGGTGACGAAGAAGACGCTCTACGACCGGTTCGGGTCCAAGGACCAGATCGTCGTCGAGTACCTAGCCGACCGCGACGAGCGCTGGCGGCGCTTCGTCGCGGAACGGCTGGATCGCGTGGAGCCGGGATCCGTCGACCGCGTGCTCGCGGTGTTCGACGCATCCCGGTCCTGGATGACCGAGAGCAGCCCGAAGGGGTGCAGCATGGTCAACGCCCACGCCGAGATCAGCGATCCCGCCCACCCGGCCTACGCGATCATCACCGGGCAGAAGCAATGGATGCTGGAGCTGTTCACCGATCTGGTCCGGGAGGTCGCGCCCGGCCGGGCCGACCAGCTGGCCCCCGCCCTGATGCTGCTCCACGAGGGCGCGCTGGTCGCCCACGGCCTGCGCATCTTCCCCGACCCGATCGGCCGTGCCCGCGACGAGGCGGGCGAACTCCTCGGCGCTCAGCGGTAGTCGTGCCCCAGCGGGTCGCCCTCCGTCTCCGTGCCGGGGCCCGGTCCGACCCTGATCCCGAAATCGCCGTCGTACTTCTGGTGGCCCTCGATCACGGCGAGTTCGACGGCCTCGGAGCCCATCGCGTTGCGCACGATCACGGGGTCGTGGCGCAGGTCGCGCATGAGGGCGACGCACATCCCGATCATCACCAGGACGAACGGCGCGGCGGCCAGGATGGTGAGGTTCTGCAGGCCGGTGAGCGCATCGCCCTGGCCGCTGCCGACGAGCAGCATGATGGCGGCGACGGCTCCGGTCACCACACCCCAGAACACGACGACGAAGCGGCCGGGTTCGAGGGCGCCCTTCTGGGAGAGCGTGCCCATCACGATGGACGCGGCGTCGGCACCCGAGACGAAGAAGATGCCGACCAGGATCATCACCAGCAGGCTGGTGACGGTGGCGATGGGGAACTCCTGGAGGAGGCCGAAGAGCTGTCCCTCGGGGGTGGACTCCTCACCGAGCGCGCCGCCCTCCTTCAGCCGCATCGCCGAACCGCCGAAGACCGCGAACCAGACGAGGCTGACGGTGCTGGGCACGAGGATCACGCCGCCGACGAACTGCCGGATGGTGCGGCCCCGGCTGATGCGCGCGATGAACATGCCGACGAACGGCGTCCAGGAGATCCACCACGCCCAGTAGAAGACGGTCCAGCTGCCGAGCCAGTCCGCGACGCCCTCACCGGTGCTGGCCTCGGTACGGCCCGCGAGCTGCGGCAGATCACCGAGGTAGGAGAAGACGGAGGTGGGCAGCAGGTCGAGCACGATGATGGTGGGGCCCGCGACGAACACGAACAGGGCGAGAATCAGGGCGAGCACCATGTTGGTGTTGGACAGCCACTGGATGCCCCGCTCGATGCCGGAGACCGCCGAGGCGACGAAGGCCAGGGTCAGTACGGCGATGATCGCGACGAGCAGTCCAGTGCTCACGTCGTCCATCCAGTCCAGCTCCTGGAAACCGGAGCCGATCTGGAGCGCGCCCAGGCCCAGCGAGGCGGCGGAGCCGAAGACGGTCGCGATGATCGCGAGGATGTCGATCACCCGGCCGCCGGCACCGTTCGCGTGCTTCTCCCCGATGAGCGGGGTGAAGACCGCGCTGATGGTCTGGCGCCTGCGTTTACGGAAGGTGCTGTAGGCGATGGCGAGGCCGACCACCGCGTAGATCGCCCAGGGGTGCAGGGTCCAGTGGAAGAGGGTGGTGGCCATCGCCGTCTCCATGCGTTCCGCGGAGTCGGCGGGGTCGGTGCCCGGAGGCGGTGTCGTGTAGTGCGAGAGCGGCTCGCTCACGCCGTAGAACATCAGGCCGATGCCCATGCCGGCGCTGAACATCATCGCGACCCAGGACACGGTGCGGAACTCGGGCTCCTCGCCCTCGGCGCCGAGGTGGATCCGGCCGTAGCGGCTCATCGCGAGCCACAACGCGAAGACGACGAAGGCCGAAGCGGCCAGTATGAAGGCCCAGCCGCCGTTGTGGATCAGGCCGTTGAGCATCTTCGTGGAGGCGCTCTCCAGTGAGTCCGTCCCCACCGCGCCCCAGATCACGAAGGCCACCGTGATGACGGCGGTGACGCCGAACACCACTCGGTCCGTCTGGTGGTCCCGGCCGCCGGGAACGTCCGAAGGACCTTCCCGGCCGCCGCCCCTCTTCTTCAGATCTTCTGTCATCTGCGGCACCTTCCCTGAGAAACCGTGAGGTACGCATGTTCTGCGCTGTGCCTCACGGCCTACCACAGGTGCCGCCGATCTCGACCGCCTCAGCAGTCGGTGTCGGGCTCACCGGCCGTGAGGTGGTACGGCGCGCGCTCGTCGAGCAGCAGCGGTACGAGGGCGCGCAGGGACTGGCGGAGCGGGACGTAGGTGCCGCGCGTCTTCACTCCGTGCAGGGCGAGTTCGTCCTTGAACTGCGTGTACTGGTCCCGGGTGAGCCGGTAGCCGCAGGGCGGGTCCTGGATCACCTCCGCCGGTTCGGGCGGGTCGTTGTCGGCGCCGCCGACGTAGACGGGGCCTGTGTCGGCGTATCCCGCGAGGCGCGCGAAGCCCGTCGCGACCTCGACCTGCCGGCGCCGCTCGTCGGTGTACCCGAACAAGCCCTCCAGCGCCGCGAGTTGGGAGTCGACCCGCCGCCGGTTGTTCAGCGACTCGTCCGCCTTCTCGGCGTCGGTGAGGGGATCGACGCGGCTCTCGATGAGCAGGCCGATCGAGTGCTTGACGCCGGACATGTTCCGCAGGATGCGTTCCTGACCGTCGCCGGCGACCTGCTTGATCGGGTCACCGGTGACGGGGTCGGTCCAGATGCCGTAGGTGCCCGTCGTGTACCCGGCGCTCTGTGCGGCAGGGCGGACGTACGCCTGGGAAAGCGTCTCGCCCTCGTCGTGGACGGCGGTGGCGGTGTTGAGGTTGCGGGGCCAGAGGTCGAAGAGCTCCTTGTCGTAGTACGGCGGTGTGGCGCCGTACTCGTGCAAGTCGTAGACAAGGTCGGGGCGTTGGTCGCGGATGACCGCGGCCAGGGTGCGTGCCTCGGCCGTCTGCAGGGCGAGGTGGTCGCGGTTGATGTCCACGCCGTCGCTGTTGCCGCGGGTGTCGGCGGCCCGGCCGTCGGGGTTGGCGGTGGGCACGACCAGCAGGCTGGTGCGGTCCAGGAAGCGGCGGGTTTGGTGGTCGGTCGCGTAGGTGAGATCGCGGATGGTGGTCAGACAGGCCTCGCGGCCGGACGGTTCGTCGCCGTGCTGGGTGCAGACGAGCAGAACCTTGGTGGGCGCGTGGGATGCGCCGAGGCGGGCGAGTTGGAGGGGGCGGCCCTGCTTCGTCGTACCGATGCGGGCGATCGAGACACGGTCGCTCGCCTTGTCGACGGCGGCCAGGAAATCCTGTTCCTCCGGCTGGCTGGTCCAGCGGGCGCCGTTCGACTGCTCGAATCCGGTGCGCGGCGGGGAGTCCGCCGCCTGCGCCGGGACGGCGACCAGGGATGCGGCGAGGGCCGCCGTGATGACGGTCAGCGCGCGGATCACCGGCTGCCTCCCGGGATGCGGTGGACAGTGCGCGGTGCCTGGACGCCGTCGAGGGTGGTGGCCTCGGGGGCGAGCGGCCCGAAGCCGGCGGTGGCGCGGGCGAAGGCCTTGGCGCCGCCGACCAGCGGGACGTGGGCCGAGGTGCGGGACAGGTCGAGGGTCAGCGTCGGCCTGGTCGACGGCGGCTCGATGAGGTTGTTGTCGGTGCCCGCGACGATCAGCGCCAGCCGGTGCCCGGCCGGGATCACCTGGTCGGTCGCGCCCAGGTCGAGGGTGATGCGATACGCCTTGCCCGGGGTGAGCGGGTCGCCCGTCTCGTCGGAGGCGTGGTTGCCGAGGTCGGCCCAGCCGCGGCTGACGATCGTGTAGTCGACGTCCGCCGTCTTCGCCGCCGTCTCCTTGAAGCAGGCGCTGTCACCGCTGGTGCTCGCGCCCCAGCAGGTGCGGTCGGTGAGGGTGCTGATGCCCTCGCCGCGCGCCGCGTAGTCGCGGATGGTGTCGGGGCCGAGGTCCACGAGGACGGCGGAGAGGTGGGCCGTCGAGGTGGTCGGGGTCGCGGTGACGGTCACCTCGGAGGAGCCGGACAGGCGCAGGTCCCGGGTGAGCGGCCGAGTCACGAAGCCCGCCTTGCCGGGGGTCGAGGTGCCGATCTGCGCGGCCCAGTCGGTCTCGCTGAGCTGGGGGTCGTCGGTGAAGGTCTCGGTGCCGCGGCCCTTGCTCAGGCCCAGGGTGCCGACGCCGGGCTGGGCGCCCGAGCCGGGGCGCAGGGTGGTGGTCCGGGTGCCACTCGGCGGCCAGGTCTCCGAGGTGACCCACTGGTCGGGGTGGCGTTCGATGTCGGCCATGGGCTCGTCGTCGATGCCGTTGTCGTAGCCGAGGAGTTCGTGGTCGAACCAGCGGTGCAGGGTCTCGACCCAGTCGGCGCGGCGGAAGTCGAAGGGGTCGACATGGCCGGTCTGGGAGAGCCAGATCTTGCGCTCGACGCCGTTCTTCGCGAGGGCGTCCCACCACGGACCGACGTGCTGCATACGGACGTTGAGGTCCTGCATGCCGTGGATGAGGAAGACGCTCGCCTTCACGTTCGCGGCGTCCTTGATGTAGTCGCGCTCGGTCCACAGCGGTGTCCGGTCGCCGGTGCGCGGGGCGCCGTCGACGAGCTTCTGCTGGACGGCGCCGCACTTGGCGCGGGCGTCGGCGCTCTCGACGGCGTTGGACAGCGCGTCGGGGCCGGAGTCGTAGAGCGGGGCGCCCTTGGCGAAGTAGTAGTCGTACCAAGTGGAGATGGCGCTGATCGGGACGATCGTCTCCAGGCCCTCCACGCCGGTCGCGGCGACGCCGTTGGCGATCGTGCCGTCCCAGCTCTTGCCGACCATCCCCGTCCTGCCGTTGGTCCAGCTGGCCTTGGCGCGGGTCGTGCCGGTGCGGGTGGTGTAGGCCTTGGCACGGCCGTTCAGCCAGTCGACGACCGCTTTGGCGGACTGGATGTCGGAGCGGCCGCCGATGTCCACGCAGCCGTCGGAACGGTTGGTGCCGGTGAGGTCGACGCCGACGAAGGCGTAGCCGCGCGGCACGAAGTAGTTGTCGTAGAAGAGCGGCATCTGGACGACGTCGCCGTCCGCGTCGTACGTCTTCAGCTGGCTCTCGTTGCCGCGTCCGCAGCAGGAGTAGTAAGGGCTGGCGTCCATGATGACCGGGATCTTCCGGCCCTGCTGGGCGGGTTCGTGCGGGCGGACGATGTCGACGGCGACGCGGTCCGTCCTGCCGTCGCTGTCGCCGTCGAGTCCGGTGTCCACCCAGACGGCCTCGCGGACGGCTTTCTCGTACGAGTACACCGGCTTGCTCTCTCGCGGGGCGCCGTGGGCCGCGGCCGGGGTGAGGAGCGCGGCCATCAGGGCGGCTACGGCGACGGCGGCGAGCGATCTCCAGGTCGTGAAGCGCACGAGCGGTCTCCAGGTCGTCAAGCGCATGCGTATCGGCATGCGCCGGACGGTACATCGGTCAACTCCCGTGCAGAAGAGGGCCATCCGGTGCGGACGAGACGGTTGCGCCATTCGGCTCATGAAGGCCGAATGGCGATCGTGTGACAGGGGGCACCATGGACACGCCAGGGCACACAGCGAATGAATAGGCTCCGAACAGACTTCGGTCCCCTACGACTTGGAGCTTTCGTGCACCGCAGATTCATCGCGCCGGGCTCGCTCGCCGCGGCCTCCTTGCTGCTGGTGATCCCGGCATCGGCCGCGAGCGTCTCCCCGGGCGCCCCGGGTATCGGCGACCCCTATTACCCGGCCTACGGCAACGGCGGATACGACGTCTCCCACTACGACCTGCGGCTCAAGTACCAGCCGGCCACCGACGAACTGTCAGGCACCGCGACCCTGCTGGCCCGCACCACCCAGGACCTGTCCCGGTTCAACCTGGACTTCCTGCTGGACGTGAGCGAGGTGCGGGTCAACGGAGCCAAGGCGTCCTTCACGACGTCCGGCGAGCACGAGCTGGAGATCACGCCGAGCAAGCCCCTGCCCAAGGGCACGCCGGTCACCGTCGTCGTGCGGTACAGCGGAGTGCCGTCGTCGAAGCAGGCGTACGGCTTCACCAGCTGGCACCGCACCCCGGACGGCGGAGTCGCCGCGAACGAGCCCGAGGCGGCCTGGTGGTGGTTCCCGAGCAACGACCACCCGCTCGACAAGGCCACCTACGACGTGTCGGTCGCCGTGCCCGACGGAACGCAGGCCATCTCCAACGGCACGCTCCAGTCGTCGAGTTCACGCGCCGGCTGGACCCGCTACAACTGGCGCTCCGACAAACCGCAGGCGACCTACCTCGCCACGCTCGCGGCCGGGAAGTTCGACGTCACGACGGGCACGACCGAGAGCGGCATTCCGGTCATCAACGCCTACAGCAAGGATCTGGGCGCGGGCGCCGGCGCGGCGCGCGCGAGCGTGGAGCGGACCGGGGAGATCGCCGACTGGCTGACCGGGTACTTCGGGCCGTACCCGTACAACGCGCTCGGCGGATACGTGCCGAACACCGACACCGGGTACGCGCTGGAGACCCAGACCCGGCCCTTCTACAGCCCGCGGCAGTTCGCGAGCGGCTCCAACACCTCCGTCGTCGTCCATGAGCTGGCCCACCAGTGGTACGGCGACCTGGTGTCCGTGGCCGGCTGGAAGGACATCTGGATCAACGAGGGGTTCGCCCGGTACGCGCAGTGGCTGTGGTCCGAGCACGAGGGCGAGGGCACCGCGCAGGAGATCGCGGACTATGTGTACGCGTCGCATCCGGCGGACGATGCGTTCTGGACGGTGAAGCCGGGCGACCCGGGACCGGAGAACCAGTTCCACCTCGCGGTCTACGACCGGGGCGCACTGGCCCTGCAGGCGCTGCGGAACAAGATCGGGGACGAGGCGTTCTTCGCCGTCCTCAAGGGCTGGCCGAAGAAGTACGCGCACGGCAACGCGTCGGTCGCCGACTTCCGGGTGTACGCCGAACAGGTGTCGGGCCGGCCGCTGGCCGCGCTCTTCGACACCTGGCTGTACCAGCCGTCCAAGCCGAGCGCGCCCGCGGCACGGTCCGCGTCCATCACCCGTCAGGCGGCACCTGACGCGCCGCCGAAGTCATGGAAGAAGATCGCCGCGACGAACGGGGTGCACGACCACGAAGACGCGGAGCGGGACGCCCCGCGACACCAGCACTGACGCGCTCCGCGCCCTCCCGCGGTTTACGGTGGGCCCACGCGCCGGACACGCGTGGGCCGGCCGGCGCCGCCTGACGAGGGAGTCTTCCAGTGCGGGACGTCGCGATCATCGAGGCACCGTCCGTGCTGGGGCTGCGGCCGACCGGCGTCGAGGAGCTGCCCGGGGCACTGCTCGACACGGGTCTGGCCGACGGCCTCGGCGCGGTGCGGGCGGGCAGGGTCGAACCGGGGCCGTACGACCCTGAGCGGGACCCGGAGACCGAGGTCCTCAATCCGGCGGGGATCGCCGACTACTCGGTACGGCTGGCCGACGCGGTCGGCGGAGTGCTGGACGAGGGCCGGTTCCCGGTGGTGCTGGGCGGCGACTGCAGCGTGCTGCTCGGCACTCTGCTGGCGCTGCGGCGGCGGGGGCGGCACGGGCTGCTGTTCCTCGACGGGCACACCGACTTCTATCAGCCGGCGGCGGAACCGGCCGGCGAGGTGGCCTCCATGGAGCTGGCCCTGGCCACCGGACGCGGGCCCGCCGTCCTGGCCGATCTGGAGGGGCGGGGACCGCTGGTGCAGGACGCCGACGCGGTCGCCCTCGGCTTCCGGGACCAGGCGGAGGCCTCCGTGTTCGGGATGCAGCCGCTGCCGGACGCGCTGCACGCGATGGACCTCGACGCGGTACGGGAGCTGGGCGCGGCCGAGGCGGCACGGCGTGCGGTGGATCTCCTCGCGGGCGGTGGGTCCGCCGGGTACTGGGTGCACCTCGACGTCGATGTACTGGACGACGCGGTCATGCCCGCGGTGGACTACCGGCTGTCGGGCGGGCTGTCCTGGGAGGAGTTGGAGGCGGTGCTCGGCATCGCCCTCTCCGGGCCGGGCGCGATGGGCCTAGACGTCGCGATCTTCAACCCACGCCTCGATCCCGACGGGACCATCGCGGCACGGCTCACCGAGTGTCTGCTGCGGGCGTTCGCGTCCCGGGGCTGACCGGCTCGCCCAGCACGCGGCTCGCCAGCTCTGCCGCCAACTCCGGGATGTGCGTGTGGAGTTCGGCTTCCGCGGCGGCACGGTCGGCCTCGATGCGGGTGGCGGCACGGGCGAGGAGCGCGTCGCGCTCGCGTATGCCGTCGGCGCGGGCCTCGGCGATGAGTGAAGCGCCTTCCGCCTCCGCCTGCTGGCGCGTACGGGCTGCGTCGTGCCGGGCCTCGGCGAGCAGGGTCTGCGCCTCGTCGCGCTTCTCCTCGGCGAGGGCGCGGACCTGCTCGGCGTGCTGGGCGACGCCGTCCGTCGCCTGTTCACGCGCGTCCAGGATGCGGCGGGCGCGGCGGAGGAGCGGGACCATGCTGAGGTAGCAGACGGCGAACAGGACGAGGCCGACGGCCAGGTCCAGCACTTGGGGGTTCAGCGGGCCGATCTCCACCGGAATGAGGTCCATGCCGCTCCTTTACCCACTGAGTGGGTCGCCGTAGGCCCTCCGGCGGTGGGTATCTGCGGGTTGGGTGTGGCTGGTCGCGCAGTTCCCCGCGCCCCTTTGGGGCGCTTCCGTGACCGTGTGTTATCGGCGGCGGAGGGCGTGCCAGCCTGCGGTCAGCATTGCGGCGATCAGCGGGATGAGGAGGAGCGTCTTGCGGCCGACCTCGGGGTCGTTCCACATCATGGCGAGGCAGGCCAGCAGGAAGGTGATCGTGGTGAGCTCGGTGACGGGGCTGCCGGGGAGCCGGAAGTGCGGTCGGGTGAGCAGGCCCGCCTTGGCGCGGCGGACGAAGACCAGGTGGCAGATCATGATGATCACCCAGGTGCTGATGATGCCGAGGGAGGCGACGTTCAGCACGATCTCGAAGGCCTGGCTCGGCACGAGGAAGTTCAGGCCGACGCCGAGCACGCACACCGCGCAGGTGAGCAGGATGCCGCCGTAGGGGACCTGGCTGCGGTTCATGCGGGCGGTGAACCTGGGAGCCGAGCCCGCCATCGCCATGGAGCGCAGGATGCGGCCCGTCGAGTACAGGCCGGAGTTCAGCGACGACATCGCCGCCGTCAGCACCACCAGGTTCATCACGTCGCCCGCCGCCGGGACGCCGATCTTCGACAGGACCGTGACGAAGGGGCTCTGCTCGGCCGAGTACACCGAGCCGGGGAGGAGGAGGGCGAGGAGGACGACCGAGCCGACGTAGAACAGGCCCACCCGCCACATGATCGAGTTCACCGCGCGGGGGACGATCCTCTCCGGCTCGGCGGTCTCGCCCGCGGCGACGCCGACCAGCTCCAGGGCGGCGTACGCGAAGATCACGCCCTGCATGACGAGGACGACCGGCATCAGGCCGTGCGGGAAGACACCGCCGTTGCCGGTGATCACGGACAGGCCGGGTGTCGTGCCGCCCACCTCGTGCCGGGTGGCCAGCAGGAAGACGCCGATCAGCATGAAGCCCACCAGCGTGGCGACCTTGATGATCGCGAACCAGAACTCCATCTCGCCGAAGATCTTCACCGAGATCAGGTTCACCGCCAGGACGACGGCCAGGGCGATCAGTGCCAGCACCCACTGAGGGATGTCGGTGAACATGCTCCAGTAGTGCGTGTAGAGCGCGATCGCGGTGATGTCGGCGATACCGGTCGTCGACCAGTTCAGGAAGTACATCCACCCGGCGACATACGCGCCCTTCTCGCCGAGGAACTCGCGCGCGTACGACACGAAGGACCCGGAGGACGGGCGGTAGAGGACCAGCTCGCCGAGGGCGCGGACGACGAAGAAGGCGAAGACGCCGCAGACCAGGTAGGCCAGTGCGAGGGCGGGGCCCGCGTTGTGCAGGCGGCCGCCGGCGCCCAGGAAGAGGCCGGTGCCGATCGCGCCGCCGATGGCGATCATGTTGACGTGGCGGGCCTTGAGATCCTTGCTGTAGCCGGCGTCGCCCGCGTCCGCGGGGGTCGTCCCGGTCACCTCGGGACGGTCGGCGACCTGTGCCGTGTCCACGGCGTCCTTGCTCACAGGTGGTACCACTCTCTGGTGCGCCCGGGCAGGGGTGGGCCCGGGTTCCGTGCATAGGGATGGCCCGCACCGCACCTCGACGCGGTACAGACCAAGGCAGCGCCTTCCCACGGAGATCGCCCCGTATGCGGTGGCTCATGTCACAGGGCGCTGCTTCTCACAAGGTCATCGGTGGACGTCCCGAGGTTTCACAGTGTTGGTGAGACAGCGATACTGCTGCACATGACGACCGAACCCACCGACGTCGCGGAGCCGACCCTCACGATCGACGAGCTGGCCGCACGGGCGGGCGTCACGGTCCGCACGGTCCGCTTCTACGGCACCAAGGGCCTGCTGCCGCCACCGGTGATCGGTCCACGCCGGGTCGGTCACTACGGCCAGGAACATCTCGCGCGCCTCGCGCTGATCGAGGAACTCCAGACCCAGGGCATGACCCTCGCCGCGATCGAACGCTATCTGCGCCAGCTGCCGCCGGACCTGAGCGCGCACGACCTCGCCATCCACCGTGCCGTGGTGGCGAGTTGGGCCCCGGATTCGGTGGAGACGGCGACGCGCGAGGAGCTGCAGCGGCGGGCCGGGCGGACGCTGAGCGATCAGGACGTGGAGCGGCTGGTGGCGATGAACGTGGTCGCGCACGAGGACGGCGCGTTCCGCGTCGACTCCGGTCTGCTGCGGCTCGGCGTCGAGCTGCTCGACGTACCGCTGTCCCAGGAGACGATCATGGCGGCCCGCACGGCGTTGATCGAGCACTCGCGCGCGGCGGCGCACGAGTTGTCGCGGCTGCTGCGCGAAGCCGTGGCCGAGCGCGCCGCCGAGGACGTGAAGTCGCTGTCCGCGCACATGCATCCGCTGGTGGTGCAGGCCCTGCTGACGACGTTTCAGCGCTCGCTCAGGGAGGAGCTGCGGGAGTGGCTGGACGGGATGTCAGAGGCAGGCGGATCCGCCTGACACGTTCAGCGTCTGCCCGGTGAGGAAGCCGCTGCCCGTCCATGCCCTCGCAAGGTGAGCGTGTCGCTCAGTGATATGTCACATCTGACATGTCACATCGCGTCGGTGAACTTCTCGCCCTTCTCCGCCTTCTCCACCAGCAGCGCGGGCGGCATGAACCGCTCCCCGTACCGCTCGGCGAGTTCACGCGCGCGTGCCACGAAGCCGGGCAGGCCGCCCTCGTAGCCGTTGATGTACTGCAGGACGCCACCCGTCCAGCCGGGGAAGCCGATGCCGAAGATGGAGCCGATGTTGGCGTCGGCGACGGAGGTCAGCACGCCCTCCTCCAGGAGCTTCACCGTGTCGAGTGCTTCGGAGAACAGCATGCGTTCCTGCATGTCCCGGAAGGGGATCTCCGCGCCCTCTCGGGTGAAGTGCTCCCGCAGGCCGGGCCACAGGCCCGCGCGCTTGCCGTCCACGTAGTCGTAGAAGCCCGCGCCGCCGCTGCGGCCCGTGCGCTCGAACTCGTCGATCATGCGGTCGATGACGGCCTCGGCGGGGTGGGTCTGCCAGGTGCCGCCGGACTCCTCCACCGCCCGCTTGGACTCGCTGCGGATCTTGCGCGGGAGCGTAAGCGTCAGCTCGTCCATGAGGGACAGCACCTTGGCCGGGTAGCCCGCCTGGGCAGCGGCCTGCTCGACCGACGCGGGCTCGATGCCCTCGCCGACCATGGCCACGCCCTCGTTGATGAAGTGGCCGATGACCCGGGAGGTGAAGAAGCCGCGCGAGTCGTTGACGACGATCGGGGTCTTCTTGATCTGCCGGACCAGGTCGAAGGCGCGGGCGAGGGCCTCCTCCCCCGTCCGCTCGCCCTTGATGATCTCGACGAGGGGCATCTTGTCGACGGGCGAGAAGAAGTGCAGCCCGATGAAGTCGCCCTGGCGCTCCACGCCTTCGGCGAGGGCGGTGATCGGGAGCGTGGAGGTGTTGGAGCACAGCAGCGCGTCGGGCGCGACGATGTGCTGGATCTCCTGGAACACCTTGTGCTTGAGGGCCGGGTCCTCGAAGACGGCCTCGATGACCGCGTCGCAGCCGGCCAGGTCCTGGGGGTCCGCGGTCGGCGTGATGCGGGCCAGCAGCGCGTCCGCCTTCTCCTGGGTCGTACGGCCCCGGGTGACGGCCTTCGCGCACAGCTTCTCGGAGTAGCCCTTGCCCTTGGCGGCGGCTTCGGCCGATACGTCCTTCAGGACCACGTCGATGCCCGCGCGGGCGCACGAGTACGCGATGCCCGCGCCCATCATCCCGGCGCCGAGGACGGCGACCTTGCTCACCTTGCGCGGCTCGATGCCCTTGGGGCGGTTGGCACCGGAGTTGACGGCCTGGAGGTCGAAGAAGAACGCCTGGATCATGTTCTTCGACGTCTGTCCCGCGGCCAGCTCCACGAAGTAGCGGGCCTCGATGACCTGCGCGTTCTCGAAGTCGACCTGGGAGCCCTCGACGGCGGCGGCGAGGATGTTGCGCGGCGCA
This sequence comes from Streptomyces sp. NPDC050211, assembly GCF_040656035.1. Taxonomy (NCBI): domain Bacteria; kingdom Bacillati; phylum Actinomycetota; class Actinomycetes; order Kitasatosporales; family Streptomycetaceae; genus Streptomyces; species Streptomyces sp. NPDC050211. The sequence continues at coordinate 41,274 of NZ_JBFALC010000022.1, read as the reverse complement.
GGGTAGGGGGCGCCGTTCGTCTGCTTGCGCAGGGTGGCCGGGAAGGCGGGCAGGTTGGCCGCGAACTTGGGGTTCGCCGGGGTGCCGCCCGGGATGCGGTAGCCGGGCTTGTCCCAGGGCTGCTGCGACTCGGGGTTGGCCTCGATGAAGGCACGGGCCTTGGCCATCAACTCGTCCTGGGTGGCGGCCACTTCGTGGATCAGGCCGTTCTCCAGGGCGCGCTGCGGGCTGTACTGGGTGCCCTGGAGCAGCACCTTCAGCAGCGCGTCGGCGATGCCCAGCAGGCGTACGGTGCGGACGACGCCGCCGCCCCCGGGGAGCAGGCCGAGGGTGACCTCGGGGCAGCCGATCTTGGAGCCGGGGGCGTCGAGGGCGATGCGGTGGTGGCAGGCGAGCGCGATCTCGTAACCGCCGCCGAGGGCCGCGCCGTTCATCGCCGCGACGACCGGCTTGCCGAGGGTCTCGATGCGGCGCAGCTGACGCTTGATCGCCATGCCGCCGTCGAACAGCTCCTGTGCCGTCTCGGGGGTGACGCGGATCAGGTCGCGCAGGTCGCCGCCCGCGAAGAAGGTCTTCTTGGCGGAGGTGAAGATGATCCCGCGGATGGAGTCCTTCTCGGCCTCCAGACGGTCGGTGATGAGGGCGAGGGAGTCGCGGAACGCCTGGTTCATGGTGTTCGCGGACTGGTCGGGGTCGTCGAGGACGAGGGTGACGACGCCGGTGCGGTCCTGTTCCCAGCGGATGGTGGTGCTCTGTGTCATGGCAGGTCTCCGTAGCAGCCGTTGAGGTCTGTTGATTCCGTCGATTCCGCCGGGAATCAGACGCGCTCGACGATGGTCGCGATGCCCATGCCGCCGCCCACGCACAGCGTGGCGAGGCCGTACCGCTTGTCCTGGCGCTCCAGTTCGTCGACGAGCGTGCCGAGGATCATCGCGCCGGTCGCGCCGAGCGGGTGGCCGAGGGCGATCGCGCCGCCGTTGACGTTGACCTTGTCGAGGGACAGCCCCATGTCCCGCACGAAGCGCAGGACGACCGCCGCGAAGGCTTCGTTGATCTCGACCAGGTCGATGTCGTCGATCGTCAGGCCTGCCTTCGCCAGGGCCTTGCGGGTGGCCGGTGCGGGACCGGTGAGCATGATGGTGGGCTCCGAGCCCGAGACGGCGGCGGAGACGATGCGGGCGCGCGGGGTGAGCCCGTGGCGCTCGCCGACCTCCTTGGAGCCGATCGCGACCAGGGAGGCGCCGTCGACGATGCCGGAGGAGTTGCCCGCGTGGTGGACGTGCTCGATCTTCTCGACCCAGTGGTACTTCTGCAGCGCCACGGCGCCGAAGCCGCCCAGGTCGCCGATGTCCGCGAAGGACGGCTTCAGCTTGGCGAGGGAGTCGGCGGTGGTACCGGGGCGCAGGTGCTCGTCGTGGTCGAGGACGACGAGGCCGCTGCGGTCCTTCACCGGGACGACGGACCGCGCGAAGCGGCCCTCCTTCCAGGCCGTGGCCGCCCGCTCCTGCGAGAGGGCGGCGTACTCGTCGACGTCCCGCCGCGAGAAGCCCTCGATGGTGGCGATCAGGTCGGCGCCGATGCCCTGTGGGACGAAGTTCACGGCCAGGTTCGTCATCGGATCGTTGAACCAGGCGCCGCCGTCCGAGGCCATCGGCACCCGGGACATCGACTCGACGCCGCCGGCGAGGACGAGGTCCTCCCAGCCGGAACGCACCTTCATGGCGGCCATGTTGACGGCCTCCAGTCCCGACGCACAGAAGCGGTTCTCCTGTACGCCCGCGACCGTGTCCGGCAGCCCTGCGGCGACCGCGGCGATCCGGGCGATGTCGGAGCCCTGGTCGCCGACGGGGCCCACGACGCCGAGCACGATGTCGTCGATGGCCGCCGGGTCCAGGCCCGGGAAGCGGCCCTGGATCTCGTGGATGAGTCCGATGACGAGGTCGATGGGCTTGGTGCCGTGCAGGGCGCCGTTCGCCTTGCCGCGGCCGCGCGGGGTGCGGATCGCGTCGTACACGTACGCTTCGGTGCTCACTGGTAAGCCTTTCGGTGAGGGTCAGCCGAGGACGGCACGACCGATGATCTCTTTCATGATCTCGGTGGTTCCGCCGTAGATCGTCTGGATACGGCCGTCGGTGAAGGCCCGGGCGACGGGATATTCGGCCATGTAGCCGTATCCGCCGTGCAGTTGGAGGCAGCGGTCGGCGACGCGCTTCTGCAGCTCGGTCGCCCACCACTTGGCCATGGAGGCGTGCACGGCGTCGAGCTCACCGCGCGCGTGGTCCTCTATGCAGCGGTCGAGGAAGGTGCGGGTGACGGCGCACTCGGTGGCCATCTCCGCGATCTCGAAGCGGATGTGCTGGAGCCCGGCGAGCGGCCGTCCGAACGCCTCGCGCTCCTTGACGTACTCGGTGGTGAGCTCCAGTACGTGCTCGGCGGCGGCGATCCCGGAGACGGCGATGCTCAGGCGCTCCTGCGCGAGGTTCGTCATCAGGTGCACGAAGGCGCCGTTGAGGTCGCCGAGCAGGTTCTCCTTGGCCACGCGGACGTCGTGGAAGAACAGCTCGGCCGTGTCCTGGGCCTTCTGGCCGATCTTGTCGAGGTTGCGGCCGCGTTCGAAGCCGTCCATGCCGCGCTCGACGACGAGCAGCGACAGTCCGTGCGCACCGCCCTCCGGTGTCGTCTTCGCCACGACGATCACCAGGTCGGCGAGGATGCCGCTGGAGATGAACGTCTTGGAGCCGTTGAGCAGCCAGTGGTCGCCGCGGTCCTCGGCATGGGTCCGGATGCCCTGGAGGTCGGATCCGGCGCCGGGCTCGGTCATGGCTATGGCGGTGATCAGCGTGCCGTCGCAGAAGCCGGGCAGCCAGCGCCGCTTCTGCTCCTCGGTGGCCAGGCCGGTCAGATACGGGCCGATGATGTCGTTGTGCAGCCCGAGCGCGAGCCCGGGTGCGCCCGCGCGCGTGAACTCCTCGGCCAGGACGGCGTTGTAGCGGAAGTCGGGGGTGCCGCCGCCTCCGTACTCCTCCGGCACGGCGAAGCCGAGGAGGCCCTGCTTTCCGGCCGCGCGCCAGGCGTCGCGGGAGACGATGCCGTCCTTCTCCCACTGCTCGTAGTACGGCAGCACCTCCTTGGCCAGGAAGCTGCGCACGGTCGCGCGGAACTCCTCGTGCTCCGGGGCGAAGATCTTCCGCTTCATTCCTGGCCCTTCATGAGGTCGGGTACGTCCCAGTCGCGGGCCACATCGGCCGTGTCGGCGCCCGGCCGGGCGGGGCCGGTGCGGACGCCGGTCGGCGTCGCCGAGAAGCGGGGCGCGGGGGCGGGCTGGGTGATGCCGCCGTGATCGGTGAAGGTGCCGCGGGCGGCGAGGTGGGGGTGGTGCGGGGCCTCGCCCAGCGACAGGACCGGCGCCACGCACGCGTCGGTACCGTCGAAGACGGCCGTCCACTCGTCCCGGGTACGGGACTTGAAGCGGGCGGCGACCGCCTCGCGCAGCTCGCCCCAGCGCGCGATGTCCTTGCGGGAGCCGGCATGCCCCTCGATGCCGAGCAGGTCCAGGAACTCGGCGTAGAACTGCGGTTCCAGGGCGCCGACGGCCATGGACTTCCCGTCGGCGGTCTCGTACGTCCCGTAGTAGGGGCAGCCGCCGTCCAGCAGGTTGGCCCCGCGCCGGTCCTGCCAGCCTCCCGCGGCGAACATGCCGTGGATCATCGAGGCGAGATGGACGGCGCCGTCCACGATCGCGGCGTCCACGACCTGGCCGGTGCCGGTCACTCGGGCGTGGTGCAGGGCCGCAAGGACGCCGACGACGAGGTAGAGCGAGCCGCCCGCGTAGTCGCCGATCAGGTTGGCGGGGACGGCCGGGGGCTGGTCCGCGTCGCCGATCATGCCGAGGGTGCCGGTGAGCGCGATGTACGCGATGTCATGGCCGGCGCGGTCGGCAAGGGGGCCCTCCTGGCCCCAGCCGGTCATGCGGCCGTAGACGAGCTTCGGGTTGCGGGCCCGGCAGGCCTCGGGGCCGACGCCGAGGCGCTCGGCGACCCCGGGGCGGTAGCCCTCGATGAGGATGTCGGCGCGCGCGGCGAGGTCGAGGACGCGGGCGGGGCCGTCCGGGGACTTCAGGTCGACGATCACCGAGCGCTTGTTGCGGTTGGTGATGTCGTACGCCGGGTCGATCGCGAGCCCCGAGCCGCCGGGCCGGTCCACGCGGACCACGTCGGCGCCCAGGTCGGCCAGGAGCATGGCGGCGAAGGGGCCCGGCCCGATCCCGGCCAGCTCGACCACGCGGACGCCGCCGAGCGGGCCCGCTGCGGGTGTGTGTGACGCCGTCGTCATCCAGCCCCCAGAGGTATGACACAACCGATGTAACACCAGTGATGCTAAGAATGCGTGCCGGAGGACACAAGACCTGGGCGAGCAAGCGCTTAGCCGAGCTGTCGGTCAGCGCGCGTCCAGCTCCGCTATGAGCTTCTTGGGCGCGATCGTCCGGTAGCTCTCCTCCACCCAGTCGCACAGCAGCTCCGCGGCCGGGGCGCCCTGCTGCTCCAGGGGGATGCTCACCCAGCCCGCCTTGCCCAGGCCGTAGCCGGCGGGCTCGGCGCCGGGGCAGGTCAGGGCATGGGCGTGGGCCTCGTCGTCCTTGAGCTTCACCGTGATGCCCATCGGATAGCTGCCGTCGGCGACGCCCATGAAGACGAAGACCTTCTTGTTGACCTTCGCGACAGTCTCGCCCCAGGGGAACTCCTCGGCGGCGCCGGGCAGGCCGAGCGCGAACTCACGCACCTTCTCCCACTTCTTCAGGGCATTTTTGGGCACGGCCACCGTCTACACCTCCGGGCTGGTCATCGAGCTGCGCACTCCTCACGCTAGCCTCGGCCACTGACAACGGCGCGAGCTGCGGGACCGAGGGGTGTCATGAGCAGGCTGAACGGGGCGGACCGCCCGTACGACATCGTGCTCTACGGCGCCACGGGCTTTGTGGGGGTCCTCACCGCCGAGTACCTCGACGCGCACGCACCCGAGGGTCTGCGCTGGGCGATCGCCGGGCGCAACCGCGAGAAGCTGGAGCGGCTCAAGGAGCGGCTGACCGGCGAGGTCGGTGTGGTCCAGGCGGACGTGTCCGACGCGGCGGCGCTGCGCGAACTCGCCGGGCACGCGCGCGTGGTGGCGACGACGGTCGGTCCCTATGTGACGTACGGCGAGGAACTGGTCGCCGCCTGCGCGGACGCCGGCACCGACTACATCGACCTGAGCGGTGAGCCGGAGTTCGTGGACCTGACGTACGTCCGCCATGACGCACGCGCGCGTGAGACCGGCGCGCGACTGGTGCACGCCTGCGGTTTCGACTCGATCCCGTACGACCTCGGGGCGTACTTCACGGTCCTGCAGCTGCCGGAGGGAGTGCCGCTGGCCGTCGACGCGTTCGTGACCGCCGACGCCATGTTCTCCGGCGGCACCTTCGCCTCGGCGCTCAACCAGTTCGCCCGTGCGCGCCAGATGGTGGCCGCCGCACGCGACCGGAGCCGGCACGAGCCGCGTCTGGTGGGCCGTCGCGCGACCGCGCCGACGGGTGCGCCCCGGTTCGCCGGGGAGGTCGGCGCCTGGGCGGTCCCGCTGCCCACCATCGACGCGCAGATCGTACGGCGGTCCGCGCGCGCCCTGGAGCGGTACGGACCCGACTTCCGCTACCGCGAGTACGCGGCCGTCCGGCATCTGCCGGTCGCGCTGGGCGGGGTCGCCTTCGCGGGCGCGATGATGGCGGCTGCCCAACTCCCTGCCGCACGGCGCTGGTTGTCCTCCCGGCTGGAGCCCGGGGACGGACCCGGCCCCGAGAAGCGGGCCAAGAGCTGGTTCTCCGTGCGCTTCGTCGGCGAGGGCGGCGGCCGGCGGGTGTTCACCGAGGTCGCGGGCGGCGACCCCGGGTACGGCGAGACGGCGAAGATGTTCGCCGAGTCGGCTCTGTGCCTGGCGTTCGACGAACTTCCGCCGACGGCCGGCCAGGTCACGACAGCGGTGGCGATGGGCGACGCCCTGACCGAACGGCTGCGCGGAGCGGGCATCACCATCCGGGTGGCCGCGACCCGCTGAACAGGTCCTAGAGCGACCATCCCAGCAGGGTGTAGATCATGCCGCCGATCCAGCCGAGCCCGGCCAGCACAGCAAGGACCAGCGCGGCGTTCACGGCACGCTCGACCGGTCGGTTCGGGTCGGCGAGAGGCTTGGGGGCACGGTGGGCGGCACGGTGTGTCGTCATGCGCCCCACCCTGCCGACCGGGACGGTGCGGCCACATCCGTACGGGTACTCAGTCCGGGTACTCAGATCGCACGAGTGCCGTAGCCCTGTCCTGCGCTCCGGTTTGAGACTTTCCCTTCGCTGAAGGCAGGCCACCTGTGGCTCTGTGCGCCCAACCTTCACACGCGTCTTCAATGACACGATTGAGGGCATGAAGTTCCTGCTTGAAGTCACCATTGACGGCGAAGCACTGGCGAAGGACCCGGCAGGCGAACTGGGCCGGATTCTGCGGTACTGGGCCGGGAACGTCCGCCACTACGCCCTCGAACCCGGGGACGGTGCCGACATCTACGACTCGGACTACCAGGAGGTGGGCCGCTGGCGTATCGAAGGAACAGGCGAGTAACCGCCCCCTTCAGGTCGTCGCCTCCCGCAGCGCTCTCCGGCACAGTGCGTCGGCCCTGCGGGTCGTCTCCGGGAGTCGGTAGGCGGGGCTCAGGGCGAGGGTGTGTGCGCAGGCGTTGTCGAGGCTCACCCGGTGGCCGACGGAGACGAAGACGGGCTTGACGGCGTGCCGGGTGCGCAGGGCGCGGCCTACCTCCTCGGTGCCGGCGAGCAGCGGCGACGTGCTGCCGCGCGGGGCGTCCGGATCGTCGTACGCGAAGGTGAACGGGTTCTTGGCGACGCCGATCGTCGGCAGGCCGGTGAGGACGCCGAGGTGGCTGGCGAGGCCGAAGCGGCGGGGGTGGGCGAGGCCGTAGCCGTCGCAGACGACCAGGCCCGGCGGGCACGGCAGGGCGTCGAGGGCGGCGAGGACCGTGGGGATCTCGCGGAAGGCGAGCAGGCCGGGCACGTACGGGAAGGAGATCCGCCCGACGGCCGTGGCCTCGGCGACGACGTCGAGCCGCGCCGCGTCCAGGACGACGGCCGCCGCCGCGACGACGTCCCGCTCGTCGTCGTAGGCCACGTCGACCCCGGTCACCTGCCCCGATCCCGGCGGCGGCCCGGGCTCGTCGAGCACCACCCGCTCGCGCAACTCGTCCTGGACGGCACGGGCCTGTTCCTCGGTCACGGGCCAGCCGGCGGGGATGCGTACGGTCGTCATGATGAGGACGAGGGTACGGCCGCCCGCCGGCCCCGGTTCACTTGCCGCCCAGTGCCTGCTTCAGCTCGCTCTTGTTCATGTCCGAACGGCCGTGGATGTTGCGGCGCTTGGCCTCCTCGTAGAGCTGGTCGTAGGTGGGGCCCTGGGAGCCCTTGCCGGACCGCTGGCCGCCGCGCTTGCCGGACGACACGTCCTGCGTCGAGGTACGGCTGGCCTGCTTCGACTCGCCGGACCGGGCGCGTTCCTTGTTCACCGTCCGGGCGGCGATCTCCTTGGCGCGCTCCGGGCTCTCACCGCGATCCCGGGCGCTGTCCTTGATGTGCTCGTACTGGCGTTCCCGCTTGTCGCTCGAACCGCGTGGCATGGAGTTCGCTCCTTTCGCAGTCGACGACCGGGTACCCACAATTCGGCGTCAGCCCTCCAGCCGGGCCACCCGACCCTTCTCCCCTGCGGCCCAGCAGCCCAGGTCGGGGGTGCAGTCCACGGTGTCGTACGAGCCGGTGTCGACGGTCCGCCAGGTGCGGCCGGCGTCCGTCGTGAGGTCCGTGCCGGTGGGGCCGACCGCGAGGGCGGCGGTGCGGGTGTACGGGAGCCAGGCGGCGCCGGAGCGGTAGGCGGGCGGTGGCTGCGCTGCGGGCTGCCAGCTGCGGCCGCCGTCGGCGGTGCGTGCGGCGGCCTGCGGGGAGGCCTGGTCGGGGCGGTAGTCGCCGCCGACCGCGAGACCGTGGGTGCGGTCGCGGAAGGCGAGCGCGAAGACGCCGCGGGCCGGGTCGCCCGCCGGGATCGGGGTGTCGGTGGCCGTCCAGGTCCGTCCGCGGTCGGCCGAGTGCAGCACGCGCGCGCGGGCACCGCCGCCGGTGGCCAGCCAGACGTCCTTCGAGCCGGCGGCGACCAGACACTGGCCACTGGCCGCGAACCCGAACTCGCCGTCCAGCGCCGCGGGCATGCCGGTGTCGGGCAGCACCTTCCAGGAGCGGCCGCCGTCGCTCGTCGACAGGATGCGGAACTTTCCGTCCACCGGGTCGCTCAGGGCGAGGCCGTGGCGGCGGTCGAAGAAGGTCATGCAGTCGTAGAAGGCCCGCGCGTCGGTGTTGCGGAAGGACTCGGTCCAGGTCGCGCCGCCGTCCTCGGTGCGGTAGACGCGGGACGCCTCGCCCTCGCCGATGGCCAGCACCACCGCGCGGCGCGCGTCGAACGCCTCGACGTCCCGGAACTCCAGCCCCGCGGCGGCCGCCGGCGAGACGTTCCGCCAGCTCGTGCCGCCGTCCGTGGTCCGCAGGACGGTGCCCGCGGACCCGGCGAGCCAGGCGGTGTCCCGGCTGACGGCCGCGAGGCCCCGGAACCGCACGTCGGTCGTGCCGCTGTCCTTCAGCCCCCAGTGCGGTACCCGGTCCTCGCCGGCCTGCGTGGGCCCGGCGCACGTCAGCACCGCCAGCGCCGCCCCGCACACCACCCCCACGGACACCGCTCGTCTCGTACGTCCCCTTGCCCCGGCCCGTCGCGTGATCCCCAAGCGCCTCATGGCGGGCGAAGCTAGTCCACCGCCCCGGTGCCGTCCAGATGGCGTCGTATGCCGCCTCATGTTCCCCAAGGGGCACATGAGGTGCGCCGGGCCGCTCCCGTGCATGAAGGCAGTGACCGAGGTCACTCGCCATTCATGTGCACGGATTGGCTGATTCCGTCGTCTCACCCAGTGCCCGGCCTCATCCCCGGAAATCCGTCCCGTCGTCATAAGGGAGCAAGGCGTTGTCCACCGTAATCGAGCAGCCTGTCGAGGCCCGTCTCGTCGCCGCAGCACCGCGGATGCCGAGCATTCCCGCCACCCTGCAGTACGACCGACGCGATCCGTTCGCCATCCGCATGACCTTCCCGGCTCCGGCGACGCTGGAAGGCGTCGACGTCTGCTGGACCTTCTCCCGCGAGCTTCTCGCGGCCGGTATGCACGACGCCGAGGGTCATGGCGACGTACGGATTCGGCCGTACGGATACGACCGCACGGTTCTGGAGTTCCACGCGCCTGAGGGCACGGCCGTCGTGCATGTCCGTTCGGAGGAGCTGCGTTCCTTCCTGGCGGCGACGAGCGCGCTTGTGCCCATTGGCCTGGAGGCTCTGCAGGTCGATCTGGACCATGATCTCGCGGAGCTGATGCGAGATGCGGCGTAGCGCTCAGGCCGTCGGTCGTCTGCGGGCTCGTCGTGGCTGGTCGCGCAGTTCCCCGCGCCCCTTCGGGGCGCTGAAACTAGCGCTTCCTGCCCAGCAGCGCGTTGAGTTCGCCGTAGTCGAGTCCGTCCGTCAGTGAGTCGTACGTTCCCGTCGTCAGCAGTTCACGAGTGGCGCGGTGGGTCAGGGCGTGCGCGGCCTGGGTGATGCTTGAGCCGACGCTGACGCGGGCGGCCCCGAGTGCGGCCAGTTCGGGGACCGGCGGTGCGCCGGGGCCGGCCATCACGTTCAGTGGTGCGTCGATGCCGTCGGCGAGCAGCTTCAGGGTTCCCGGGTCGACGGTGCCGGGGACGAAGATTCCGTCGGCGCCCGCGGCCAGGAAGGCGGCGGCCCGTTCCAGGGTGAGGTCCACTCCCCCGGCGCCGCGCAGGAACGTGTCGATGCGGGCGTTGACGTACAGCGGCACGCCTGCGGTGTCGGCGGCCTCCCGGGCGGCGGCGATGCGCTCCGCCTGCTCGGCGACCGGCCGCAGCGGACCTTCTCCGGCGCCGTGCAGCGCGTCCTCGATGTTCACGCCCACCGCGCCCGCCGCGAGCACCGCGCGGACGGTGTCGGCGACGCCCGCCGGATCCTGCGCGTAGCCGCTCTCGATGTCCGCGCTGACCGGTACGTCCACCGCGGCGGCGATACGCGCGACGGCCTCGATCGCGGCGTCGCGCTCCAGCCGGTCGCCGTCCGGGGCGCCCAGCTCCCACGCCAGCCCGGCACTCGTGGTCGCCACCGCCGCGGCACCGGCATCCTCGACGAGACAGGCGCTCGCGGTGTCCCAGGCGTTCGGCAGGACCAGCGGCCGGCCCGGGATGTGCAGGGCTCGGAAGGCCTGCGCCTGGTCGCGGAGAGTGTTCTGGTTCGTCATGCGGGTCACTCAACCAGCCCTGGCCGTGCGGAAGCTGGCAGGAATCCGACACGATGGCGCCCTACTGCGCCCTACTCGTGTGCCTCCTCAGCCGCCCGCCGTCAATGACGGCGCCGCCACCGCCGCGACCACCCCGGCACGTACCTCGCGGATCACCGACCGCAGTCCCGGCGCCGCGGCCCCGCTGCGCTCCGTCAGCGCCGCCACCCGCTCCTCGTGACGGCCCAGCTCCTTCGGGGGCACCAGCGTGCGCATCCGGCCCGCGGCGGCGAGGGTGACGACGGCGGCGTCCCGGTCCGCGATCTCCGTGACGGGCAGCGGCCCTTCGAGGATCTGCCGTGCCTCCTCGCGCAGCGCCTCCACGATGGCTGTGCAGTCCACGCCGTACTCGACGGTCGGGAACACCCCGAGGATCCGCTTCTTCGTCACCCGCAGGTACCCGTCGGCGGCGAGCTTCGCCTGGACGGCGTCGAGCGTCACGCGCGCGTGCAGCGTCACCCAGGTCCGCCACCGGTGCGGTCGTGACTCGCGGACGAGTTCCAGCAGCCCGTCGAGCACGGCGTCCCCGGTGAGGGAGTCCATGTCGACCGGGGTCGCGATGGCATCGGCGTCGATGAGGAGGCCGCGCTGGGCCAATTCGGTGAGGGCGCCGGCCCGCACGACATGGTGGAGGTGGGCGGCGCCGGTGACCTCGTTCGTCGTGGTGTCCCAGGCCAGCAGGTAGAGCCGGGCCGGCAGCGACAGCGAGCCGTTGGGCACGGGGTCTCCTTCGCGGTGCGGTCGGGGCTCACGTTAATCCGTTGACAGCCGATGAGCCCCCTCGTACGTTGTACAGCGGTTCTGTTGCCGTCGATTGGAGAGGGACGTTGCTCGTCTGAGGTCCTGAGACACCGCGTCACACGCTTAGGTGTGGGCGCTGCGTGCGACCTCGACATTCGAGCCGTCCTCGACGGGCAGGGCTTTTCTCATGCCTCCCGGGACGTCTTCCCCGTTGGTCGCAGGTGTCTCGATACGCGTTTGCCCCTGATCCTTTCGAGCAACCGCGGAGGCCCGCATGTCCATGTCCATCACCGTTTCGTCCCTGTCCTTCGCCTGGCCCGACGGCACCGCCGTCTTCGAGGGCCTCGACACCGCTTTCGGCCCGGGCAGGACCGGGCTCGTCGGCGTCAACGGGTCAGGAAAATCAACCCTGTTGAAGCTGATCGCCGGTGACCTCGCACCCGCCGACGGCACCGTCCGGGTGGCCGGCGAGATCGGCTATCTGCCGCAGAACGTCACGCTCGACACCGCGCTCCGGGTCGACGAGGCGCTCGGCATCGCCGCACAGCGGGCCGCGCTGCACGCCATCGAGGCGGGCGATGCGGCCGAGGAGCACTTCGAGACCGTCGGCGACGACTGGGACGTGGAGGAGCGCGCGCTGGCCACCCTCGGCGAACTCGGGCTCGGACACATCGAGTTGGACCGCGGGATCGGCGAGGTCTCGGGCGGCGAATCGGTACTCCTGCGGCTGGCCGCACTGCTGCTGCGCCGGCCGGACGTGCTGCTGCTCGACGAGCCGACCAACAACCTCGACCTCTACGCCCGCAAGCGGCTGTACGCGGCCGTCGCCGCCTGGCCCGGGGTGATGGTCGTGGTCAGCCACGACCGTGAACTGCTGGAACTGGTCGACCAGATCGCCGATCTGCGCTCCGGGGAGATCACCTGGTACGGCGGCAACTTCTCGGCGTACGAGGAGATCCTCGCCACCGAACAGGAGGCGGCCGAACGCATGGTGCGGGTCGCCGAGGCCGACCTGAAGAAGCAGAAGCGTGAGCTGGTGGACGCCCAGGTCAAGCTGGCCCGCCGCAAGCGGTACGGCCAGAAGATGTGGGACCAGAAACGCGAGCCGAAGATCATCATGGGGGCACGCAAGCGCGCGGCGCAGGAGTCCGCGGGCAAGCACCGCATCATGCACCAGGAGAAGCTCGCCGAGGCCAGGGAACGTCTCGACGAGGCGGTGGAGGCCGTAAGGGACGACGACCGGATCCGCGTCGACCTGCCGCACACGGCCGTACCGCCGGGCCGTACCGTCCTCACCCTCCAGGACCTGGAGCTCGCCTACGGCGCGCGGGTGGCCGGCGGCTTCGAGCTGCGCGGTCCCGAGCGGGTCGCGCTGATCGGGCGCAACGGCGCGGGCAAGACGACGCTGCTGCGGACGATCACCGGAGAGCTGGCGCCGGTGTCGGGCGAGGCGACGGCGCATGTGCCCCTGCGGTTTCTGCCGCAGCGGCTCGACGTCCTCGACGACAGCCGCACCGTCGTCGAGAACGTGGCCCGGTTCGCGCCGAGCGCCACCAACAACCGGATCCGGGCCCGGCTCGCCCGCTTCCTGTTCCGGGGCGGCCGGGCCGACCAGCAGGCGGCGACGCTGTCCGGCGGCGAGCGCTTCCGGGCGGCGCTGGCCGCGCTGATGCTGGCGGAACCCGCACCGCAGTTGCTGATGCTGGACGAGCCCACGAACAACCTCGACATGGCGAGCGTGCGCCAGCTCACCACGGCGCTGGAGTCGTACGAGGGGGCGCTGATCGTAGCCAGCCACGACGTGCCGTTCCTGGAGTCGATCGGCATCACCCGGTGGCTGCTCCTGGACGGCGAGCTGCGCGAGATCACGGGAGACGATCATCTCGGGGAGGCCACAGCCTGACGACGGGGGTTTCGTGCGCCCGGACCGGCCCTGCATGATGGCGGACCGGCGCTGCGTCACGGGCGCCGACACTCTCACCCGATTCGGAGTCCTGGACGTGCCCAGCAAGAAGGCCCTCATCCGCCGCCCCAGCCCGCGCCTCGCCGAAGGGCTGGTGACCCACATCGAGCGGGAGAAGGTCGACTTCGATCTCGCGCTCGAGCAATGGGAGGCGTACGCGGAGGCCTTGCGGGAGCACGGCTGGGAGACGGTCGAGGTGGATCCGGCCGACGACTGCCCCGACTCGGTGTTCGTAGAGGACACGGTCGTCATGTACAAGAACGTCGCGCTGATCGCCCGGTCCGGCGCCGAGTCCCGGCGTGAGGAGACCCTCGGCGTCGAGGAGGCCGTGGCCCGGCTCGGCTGCTCGGTGAACTGGATCTGGGATCCCGGCACGCTGGACGGCGGCGATGTCCTCAAGGTCGGCGACACCATCTACGTCGGCCGGGGCGGCCGTACCAACGCGGCCGGGGTCCAGCAGCTGCGGGCCACCTTCGAACCGCTGGGGGCGCGTGTCGTCGCCGTACCGGTGAGCCGGGTGCTGCACCTGAAGTCGGCGGTGACGGCCCTGCCCGACGGGACGGTCATCGGGCACATCCCCAAGGTGGACCGGCCGTCGCTGTTCCCGCGTTTCCTGTCGGTGCCCGAGGAGGCCGGCGCCCATGTGGTCCTGCTCGGCGGCAGCAAGCTGCTCATGGCGGCCGGCGCGCCGAAGACGGCGGAACTGCTGGCCGATCTCGGCCACGAGCCGGTCGTCGTGGACATCAGCGAGTTCGAGAAGCTCGAGGGATGTGTGACATGCCTCTCGGTCAGGCTGCGTGAGCTGTACGCCTGACCGGGTACCGAATCGCCTCAAAAGCCCCGGGACCTGCGAGTCCCGGGGCGGATCTGTACGCCTTGGGAATGTTGGCTGATCAGCAGTCTTTACAGCGCGCTTAACCTACGGCTTCGTAACCTACGGTTTCGTAGCCTACGATCCCGTAAGTTACCCGGCACCGCTCGCCGGTTTCTCCCGACGTCCCCTGGAGTACCCGTGACGATTACTTCCCCTCACCTCGGCAGCCCTTCCGTCTGGACCGACGCCAAGCTGCTGTACGCGTTGGAGGAAGTCGTCGAGCAGGAACTCAACCGGCATCTGAAGGTCACCAAGGACTGGATGCCCCACGAGTACGTGCCGTGGAGCGACGGCCGCAACTTCCCCGGCTTCTTCGAGGACGGCGAGGCCTGGGACAAGGAGCAGTCCAAGGTCACCGAGATCGGCCGGATCGCCCTCGTCGTCAACCTGCTCACCGAGGACAACCTCCCCAGCTACCACCACGAGATCGCCTCGCTCTTCGGCCGCGACGGCGCCTGGGGCACCTGGGTGCACCGCTGGACGGCCGAGGAGGGCCGCCACGGCATCGTGATGCGTGACTACCTGCTCGCCTCGCGCGCGGTGGACCCGGACAAGCTGGAGCAGTTCCGGATGGCCCACATGAGCGAGGGCTTCGAGTCGGACAACCGCCACTCGATGCTGCACTCGGTGGCCTACGTCTCCTTCCAGGAGCTCGCGACCCGCGTCTCGCACCGCAACACCGGCCACCAGTCCGGCGACCCGGTCTGCGACCGCATGCTGGCGCGCATCGCGACCGACGAGAACCTGCACATGGTCTTCTACCGCAACCTGCTGAAGGCGGCCTTCGAGCTCGCGCCCGACCTGACGATGATGGCGGTGCGCGACGTGATCGTGAACTTCCGCATGCCCGGTCACGGCATGCCCGGCTTCGAGCGGGCCGCCGCGCAGATGGCGATCGGCGAGATCTACAACATGCGCATCCACCACGACGACGTGCTCCAGCCCGTGCTGCGCTTCCTGAAGGTCATGGAGATCGACGGCCTCGGCCCGGAGGGGCAGAAGGCGCAGGACGAGCTCGGCCTGTACATGGGCGGGCTGGACGCGGAGGCGTCGAAGTTCGACGAGAAGCTGGCGGCCCGCAAGGCGCGGATGGCGGCGCGGGCCGCGGGCTGAAACGTCCGGGTGGGGCGGTTCAGTGGGACGTACGCCTGAGTTCCAGGCGTTCCTTCTCCGACAGGCCGCCCCAGACGCCGAAGCGCTCGTCGTTGTCCAGCGCGTACTCCAGGCAGGCGGAGCGGATCGGGCACAGACCGCAGATCCGCTTCGCCTCCCGTACGGAGCTGCCGGGCTCGGGGAAGAAGAAGTCTGCCCCGGTCTGGGCGCACAACGCTTCCTCCTGCCAGGCGAGGTCGGGCGAGGTGATGGTTTCGGTGTGCATGGCCAGCAGCGTGCCCGGCATCGAAAAACGTTCGATCAACGCTGGATCAACGCGGCGCGCGGAGCCTCGGGCCGCCTCGATGATGGCCTCGCCGGGCAGGCCGCCGCACGGCGGCGCGCGGCACGGCCGACGTGTTTTCAGTTCTCCTGCGGCACGCTCTTGATCACCGCGAAGCGCGCGCCGTAGGGGTCGACGAGCTTGGCCATCCGGCCGACGCCCTCCGCGTCGGTGGCGGGCATCCGCACCCCGCCGCCCAGCTCCCGCGCCTTGGCGACCACGGCGTCGGTGTCCTCGACCTCGAAGTACGGCAGCCAGTACGGACCCGACTCCGCCTCGGTCGGGTCGTCCGCCAGCGGGACCAGGCCGCCGAACATGGCGTTCTCATCCGTGCCCGCGGGGTTGATGCAGGTGTACGTGCCACCGGGGAAGGGCACGGCCGAGGTCTCCCAGCCGAAGACGGCGTCGTAGAAGGCCGCGGCCCGGGCGATGTCCGGCGTGTAGAGCTCGACCCAGCACAGCGAACCGGGGTCGTTCACCACGTCGAAACCCTTCCGGGCGGCGGGCTGCCAGATCCCGAAGGGCACGCCCGTGTCATCGGCGAGGATCGCGCTCCGGCCCTGCCCCATGACGTCCATCGGCGCCACCGGCACGCTGCCGCCGGCCTGCTCCACCGCCTTGGTCGTGGCGTCCGCGTCCGGGCTCTGGAAGTACACCGTCCAGGCCGGCGGGCCCTGCTCCGGCGCGCTCTGCATGCCGCCCGCGGCGATCCTGTCACCGAGCTGGAAGAAGCCGTAACCACCGGCCTCCGGCCCCGCCGACTGGAACTCCCAGCCGAACAGGGCGCCGTAGAAGGAGGTGGCGCCCCCGATGTCGGCCGTACCGACATCGACCCAGTTGGGAGCGCCGTTCACAAAACGGGTGCTGAGCATGGTGCCCTCCGAGGGGTCCCGTTGTCCGGTTACCTGCTCTGCCGAGTCTTGCACCGCCCACTGACAATCGCCGTCGGAGCGCGTCCGTCCCGGGCCGTCCGGATCTTCCGCCCGGCGGCGCGTGCGCGTGCCGGCGTTACGCCGAGACCCGTCGCACCAGCGTCGTGGGCAGCACCACACCGCCCGGCGCCGGGCCCTTCAACAGCAGCCGCGCCATCAACCGCCCCATCTCCTCGATGTCCTGACGGACCGTCGTCAGCGGCGGGTCGGTCTGTTCGGCGACCGGCAGCATGTCGTCGAAACCGATCACGGCGACGTCATCCGGCACCCGCCGCCCGCGCTCGCGCAGCACCCGCAGGGCGCCCGCGGCGGTCAGGTCGTTCGCGGCGAAGACGGCGTCCACGTCGGGGCACCGGTCGAGGAGTTCCCGCATCGCCCGCTCACCGCCGGCCGGCGTGAAGTCGCCCTCCACGACGAGCCGCGGATCGACGTCGGCCATGACGTCCCGGAAGCCGTCGAGCCGGTCCACCGCGGAGGTCTGGTCGAGGGCGCCGGTGATGTGCGCGACGCGGGTGCGGCCGAGGCCGACGAGATGGCGTACGGCCTCGCGGGCGCCGCCGCGGTTGTCGCTGTCGACGTAGACCACGCCGCTCGTGCCGTCGCTCCAGCCGGGCCGGCCGCCGAACACGGTCGGGATTCCGGCGCGCTGGATCAGCTCGGGCAGGGGATCGTCCAGGTGCAGGGAGAAGACGAGGGCGCCGTCGACATGGCCCCCGGCGAGATAGCGCCCCACGCGCGCGTGGTCGTCGCGGCCCTCGGTCAGCAGCAGGACGAGCTGGTTGTCGTGCGCCGTCAGCTCCTTGCTGATGCCCCGGAGTTGCAGCGCGAAGAAGGGGTCGGCGAAGACCCGTGTCTCCGGTTCGGCGACGACGACGGCGACGGCGTCATGCCGCCGGGTGACCAGACTGCGGGCGGCCTGATTGGGGACGTATCCCAGTTCCTCCACGGCCCGCCGCACCCGCTCCACCAGAGGTTCCCGCACTCCGTCCCCGCCGTTGACCACACGGGACACGGTGGCCCGTGACACCCCGGCCCGGGCGGCCACGGCCTCCAGGGTGGGACGAGGGGCGGTTTCGGTCACGTGGGCTCCTCCTCGGCGGGTGCCGATCAGGATAGCCCGCGCCACGTGCCGAGGAGAGAGCGCTCTCCGCACGCCCGTCAGTGCTCGTGCGCGGACCCCGCGGCCGACTCATGACCATGCTCGTGCGGCTCGTACCCCGGAATCGTCCCGTCCGTCTTCTTCACCAGGAACAGCCCCACCATCCCCATGTCGGAGTGGCTCTGGACATGGCAGTGGTACATCCACGCGCCCGCTCCGACCCCCTCCCCCGCGATCACCTGGAAGCCGAAGGAGTCCGCCGGGCCAGTGATCTTGTTGTCGATGACCTGGCTCGGGTCCTCGGGGCCGGTGAGCATGCCGGTGCGGTTGTCCGCCCAGCGGTGACCGTGCATATGGAAGGTGTGGTAGTACTCGCCGTGCGTGATCACCACGAACTCGACCCGATCGCCCACCGTGGCCTCGAAGTTGGGCCCCGAGTGCGCCGGCTTGTTGTTGATCAGCATGTCGTTGAAGACGACCGTGTGGGTCGCGTCGGGCAGGACGTCGCCCTGCCGGCGCACGATCACCGGACCGTACAGACCCTTGCGGATGCCGCCGGTGCCGTGCTCGGTGCCGACGACGTGGTCGTGGTAGTGCCAGTAGCCCGCGCTGCCCGCCCGCCACGTGCCGTCGGCGCGGCGGCCGGGCTTGTGGGTGCGCCAGGTGTAGGTGCGGGTGCCGCCCGGTTCGACGTCGCTCTTGTTCAACTTGGTGCCGTCGCTGGAGATTTCGTAGTCCAGGCCGTGGACGTGCAGGCTCGCCCGTACGTCGGTGGTGTTCTCGAACTCGATGTGCAGGGTGTCGCCCTCGTTGAGTTCGATCAGCGGCCCGGGGATCGTCGCCTTCCCCTTCTCGAAGCCGTAGCCCAGCTGTCCGTCGGCGAACTTCTCGGCGTACAGCTTGATGTGCCTGACCGCGCCGCCGGCCGGAGCCGTCCTCGCCGCGGCGCTCTTCGCCGCGGCGTCGACGCTGACGGCCTCGGAGGCCACGGACAACGATGTCGCCACGGCCGCGCCGCCCAGCAGCAGCCGTCTGTTGAACCCGCGTCGGTCCATGCGGAACTCCCCACCCTGATACGGAACTTGCGGAGGCGCACCTGTGATGAACTTGTGAGACGGTACCGGCCGCACTCTCGTTTCTCCACACCCTGGACAAAGTTCGTTCCATTGCGGTCATAGGTATTGGCGGGTCGTGCAAAGAGGTCTAGCTTCCTTGGCGTTGTCGCTGTGACCGAGGAGGTGCCCATGCACTTACGAGGGTTGAGCACAAGAAGAAGACGGGTCTGGGCGGCCACTGTGACCGCCGGCGTCGTCGCCGCCGGACTCATGTCGGGTCCCGCCGCGAACGCGCGTCCCGACCCGGGATCGCCCTTGACAACGATGTCCATCAAGTCGCCGCCGGGCGGCGCGAATGCACGGGTGCTGGTCTTCTACGGCTCCGCGGCGGCCGGGGAGGAGTCGCCGGTCGTGAACGCCGGGATCGAGGCCATCGAGAAGATCGGCCTGTCCGGACCGGAGAACCAGCGCTTCAAGGTGGTGGCCTCGGACGACGCCTCGGTCTTCACCGACGAGACCCGGCTGGGCCGCTTCAACGCGATCGTGTTCCTGACCGGCGGCGGCGACGTCCTCGATCCGGAGCAGGAGGCGGGCCTGGAGGCCTACATGGAGGCGGGCGGCGGTTTCGTCGGCGTCCATGACGCGGCACGTGCCGAGCCGTACTCGGACTGGTTCACGGGTCTGGTGGGCGCCCGCCCGGCGGCCTCCAGCCCAACGGCCGTACAGCGGGCGACGGTTGAGGTCGGCGACCGGCAGCATCCGGCCACCAAGGATCTGCCGGTCCAGTGGAAGCGGCCGGACCAGTGGTTCAACTGGGTGAAGAACCCGTCCGGCGAGGTGCACACCGTCGCGCGGGTGCGCGAGTCGACGTACCAGCCGGGAACCACCGCCAACGGGTGGGACCACCCGGTGAGTTGGTGCCGTGACTACGACGGCGGACGCTCCTTCTACACCGGCATGGGCGGCACGGTGTCGTCGTACGACGAGACGGACTTCCGCGCCCATCTGCGCGGCGCGCTGCTGTGGACCACCCGCCTCGCGCAGGCCGATTGCAAGGCGACGATCAACGCCAACTACAAGGCGGAGCGCCTCACCCAGCCCAACCAGCCCGGTCAGAACGACCAGATCGGCGAGCCGCACGGCCTGGTCACCGCGCCCGACGGACGCGTGCTGTACATCGGCCGGGGCGGCGCCGACTCCTCCCAGCCGGTGATCACCGACTGGAACAACCCGGACATCGGCAAGGGCAAGGGCGAGATCCACGTCTACGACCCGAAGACCAAGAAGGTCACCCTGGCGGGTGCGTTGAGCGTCTTCGGCAACAAGGGCGGCGGCGACGAGCTGATCAAGGTCGAGGAGGGGCTGCTCGGCATCGAGCTGGATCCGCGCTTCGAGCAGAACGGCTGGGTGTATCTGCACTACACGCCGCACTCGCAGATCAACCGCGACACGCGCATGGCCGAGCGCCGCGTCTCCCGCTTCACGCTCGACCTCGCCACCAACAAGCTGGACCTGAGCAGTGAGAAGGTGCTGCTCAAGTGGCCGGTGCAGATCCACAGTTGCTGCCACTCGGGCGGCGGGATGTCCTGGGACTCCAAGGGCAACCTGTACATCGCGACGGGCGACAACAACTCCAGCGGCTTCAGCGGCGGTTACTCGGGCAACAACCCGCAGCCCAACTACAAGGGCGTCTCCTTCGCCGACGCGCGCCGCACCGCCGGCAACACCAACAACCTCAACGGCAAGATCCTGCGCATCCACCCGGAGCCCGACGGGACGTACACACTCCCCGAGGGCAACCTGTTCACCGGTAAGGAGACCGACGAGGGCGGCGGGAAGACGCGCGGCGAGATCTATGTGATGGGGGTCCGGAACCCGGCCCGCATCTTCGTCGATCAGAAGACCGACATCCTCTACGCCGGCTGGGTCGGCCCGGACGCGTCGGCGCCCTCCACGACATGGGGCCCGGCGAAGTACGACACCTTCGCCGTCATCACCAAGGCAAGCAACCGGGGCTGGCCGTACTGCATGGGCAACAAACAGCCCTACCGCGACCGCAATCTGCCCGACCCGTCGCAGCCGCTCGGCTGGTACGACTGCGACCACCCGAAGAACGAGTCGCCGAACAACGACGGCCTGGTCAACCTGCCGCCGGTCACCGGCAACAACATCTGGTACTCGCCCCAGGGCGGCGCCCCGGACTACCCGCGCGACGCGAACGGCATCCCCTCGTACAAGCAGGAGGAGGCCAAGTACCTGCTGCCGTGGCTCAAGGGCGGCGGCCAGGCCGCGATGAACGGTCCGGTCTACCGGTACGACGCGCAGAGCGCAAGCGCGACGAAGTGGCCCTCCTACTGGGACGGCAAGTGGTTCGTCGGCGACTTCTACGACGCCGACCAGCCACGCAACGCCGTCATCACCGACCCGAAGACCCACGGTGACGGCGGTCTGCCGATCCACTCGGAGTCGCTGAAGAAGATCGTGCCGATCGGCAACGACGGCATCAAGAACCTCATGGACTGGAAGTTCGGTCCGGACGGAGCCATGTACGTCCTCGACTACGGCCGCGGCTTCTTCACCTCGGACGCCAAGTCGGCGCTGTGGCGGGTCACGTACACGGGCGGCGGGCCGACACCGGCCGCCGGCCAGTTGGCGAGGGGAGCGCAGTGAGACACCAACGAAGAATCCTGACGGCTTTGTTGGCCGCGCTCCTGATGATCCTGGGGCTCCAGAGCCTGCCCGCCGCAGGGCAATCGGAGCCTCAGGCCGCCGCCGCCCAGACCCTCACCTGGACCGCGGGCAACGACATCGACAAGTACACGTCCGCGCCGGCGACAGCCGAGGCGGGCACGACGACGATCGTCTTCGAGAACAGCGTGGCGACCGGCAACACGACGGGCATGCCGCACACCCTGACGTTCGACGTCTCCGACCCGGAGTACAACAACGACGTCCCGCTGAACATCCTCGCCAACCCGAACGACGACCAGGGCGGCAAGCACACCGCCGAGGTCACGCTCACCCCCGGCCGCTACCGCTACTACTGCACGATCCCGGGACACGGCCAGATGCAGGGCATCCTCGTGGTGACCGAGGGCACCGGCGAGGACACCACCCCGCCGCAGACCTCGGCCCAGGTGACCGGCACGCAGAACTCGCAGGGCCAGTACGTCGGTTCGGCGAGCGTGACGGTCAACGCCACCGACGAGGACGGCGGCTCCGGCGTGGACCGCATCGAGTACGCGATCGGTGACACGGGCGCCTGGCAGCCGTACACCACCCCGGTCGTCGTCGACCAGGTCGGCAGCCACAAGGTCCGCTATCGCGCCCTGGACAAGGCGGGGAACGTGGCGGCCGAGAAGAGCGTGCAGTTCACCGTCGTGACACCGCCGACCGACGACAAGACACCGCCGGAGACCTCGGCGACGGTGACCGGCGAGCAGAACGCGGACGGGGCCTATGTGGACATGGCGACCGTCACCGTGTCCGCCTCCGACACCGGTACCGGGGTCAACACCATCGAGTACGCGGTCGGCGACGGCGCCTGGCAGCCGTACACGGCCCCGGTGATGGTGCACGCGGTCGGCACGCACACCGTGCGCTACCGCGCCACCGACAAGGCGGGCAATGCGGCCGACGAGAAGAGCGTGCAGTTCACGGTCGTCTCGGCGCCCCCGCAGGACACCACCCCGCCCGTCACCGGCGTGAGCGTGGACGGCACGCGGAACTCCGCCGGGGCGTATGTGAACAACGCCAAGGTCACCGTCAGCGCGACCGACCACGGTGGCGAGGTCGCGAGCATCGAGTACTCGCTCGACGGCGGGCCGTACCTCGCCTACACCACGCCCGTGATCGTCGACCGCGTGGGTCCGCACACCGTGGCCTACCGGGCGAGCGACAAGGCGGGCAACACCTCCGCGCCACGGACGGTGAGCTTCACGGTGGTGGCCGGAGGCGGAGTGCCGACGCCCAACTGCCCTGAGTACGACGAGCGGTTGACGGTCCTCGTCGGCACGGTCGACTCGGGTGTGCCGAACCGCGTCACCAACAACCGGTGCCGCATCAACGAGTTGATCGAGGACGAGAAGGAGTGGACGTCCCACGCGCTGTTCCTGAAGCACGTAAGGACGGTCCTGACCAAGCTCCTCGGCGAAGGCGTCATCGATCAGCGGGAGCACAACAGGATCCTGAAGGCCGCCCGTGAGTCCGGGATCGGCAAGCCCGGCCAGACCGAGGGCTACCGCACGATCTTCGACGGCACGGCAGGCTCCCTCGCCAAGTGGGCACACGTGGGCGGCGGTTCGTTCGGGCTCAACCCCGACGGATCGATGACCAGCGGCACCACGAAGGCGGGCCTCGGCATGCTGTGGTTCCCGGAGCGCAAGTACGGCGACTTCTCGCTCCGCCTCCAGTGGCGGGACGACGCGCCCGGCACGGGCAACGCCAACTCCGGTGTGTTCGTGCGGTTCCCGTACGTCCATGACCATCCGGAGGAGTCACGGCCGGAGTGGGTCGCGATCAAGTACGGGCACGAGGTGCAGGTCTTCGACAGTCCCAGTGGGGACATGTACAAGACCGGGTCGGTCTACGGCTTCGACCGGGTGGGGCTCGCCGGTGCGGGCGTCACCCAGAAGGGCACGTGGAACGACTACGAGATCCGCGTGGTCGACCAGCACTACTCGGTCTACCGCAACGGCGTGCTGATCAACGAGTTCGACAACATCGGCGGCCAGGACTTCGTTCCGGCCCGCTCGGACGACCCGGGCACGGACGGACGGCGGTTCGCCTCCGGCTACGTCGGGCTCCAGGTGCACGGCACGACGGATGTGGTCTCGTACCGGGACATCCGGATCAAGGAGCTGTAGGTATCAAGGAGTTGTAGGCTCCGGCGGCGCCCCCTCGGGGGGCGCCGCCTTCTTCTTGGCCCGGCTCGGCTGCACCCGCGTCGGCTCCCCCGGCATCTTCGGATACTCGGGCGGGTAGGGCAGATCGCCGAGTCCGTGGTCGTGCTCGTCCTTGGCGGCCAGGTCCAGCAGGGCCTCCAGGGAGTAGCGGTGGTCGTCCATGTCCGCGTGTACGTCGCCCACTTCGGCGAAGCGCACCGGCATCGTCGCCAGGTCGAAGTCCCGGGGGTGCGCCACGCCGACCTCGTCCCAGCGCAGGGGCGCCGAGACGGGGGCGTGCGGGCGGGGTCGTACGGAATAGGCGGAGGCGATGGTGCGGTCCCGGGCGGTCTGGTTGTAGTCCACGAAGATCTTCTGCCCCCGCTCCTCCTTCCACCACTTGATGGTCACGTGGTCCGGCATCCGGCGTTCCAGCTCGCGGCCGACAGCGATCGCGGCGCGGCGGACCTGGGTGAAGGTCCAGCGGGGTTCGATGGGCACGAAGACGTGCAGGCCGCGTCCGCCGGAGGTCTTGGGGAAGCCGCGCAGGCCGCCGAACTCGTCCAGGAGCGCCCGCAGTTCATGGGCGGCGCGAACGGCGTCGTCGAAGTCGGTGCCGGGCTGCGGGTCGAGGTCGATACGGAGTTCGTCGGGGCTGTCGACGTCGTCGCGGCGCACCGGCCACGGGTGGAAGGTGAGCGTGCCGTACTGCGCGGCCCACAACACGGCGGCCTCCTCCGTGGGGCACATCTCGTCGGCGCTACGGCCGCTGGGGAAGGTGATGTGGGCGGTGGGGATCCAGTCGGGCATGTTCTTCGGGGCCCGCTTCTGGAAGAAGTTCTCGCCGGTCACGCCGTCCGGGTAGCGCTCCAGGGTGGTGGGCCGGTCGCGCAGGACACGCAGGATGCCGGGGCCGACAGCGATGTAGTACTGGGCGAGGTCCAGCTTGGTGAAACCGCGCTCCGGAAAGAAGATCTTGCCCGGGCTGGACAGCCGTACCGTCCGGCCGCCCGCCTCCAGTTGCACCGCTTCACCCATGCGAGCCACGGTAGGCCCAACACCCGTCCCTCGCACACCGGGCGTTCACGGCTTCACACGCGCAGAATCAGAACATGGACCTCCCTGTGATGCCACCCGTGAAGCCGATGCTCGCCAAGTCGGTCGCGAAGATCCCGCCGGACATGCACTACGAGGCGAAGTGGGACGGCTTCCGTGCGATCGCGTTCCGCGACGGGACCGACGTGGAGCTGGGCAGCCGCACCGGCAAGCCGCTGACCAGGTACTTTCCGGAGCTGGTGGTGGCGTTGCGGGAGAGGTTGCCGAAGCGCTGTGTCGTGGACGGCGAGATCGTGATCGCCCGTGAGGGGCGGCTCGATTTCGACGCGCTGACCGAGCGCATCCACCCGGCGGACTCCCGGGTGCGGATGCTCGCCGAGAAGACGCCGGCCTCCTTCGTCGCCTTCGACCTGCTGGCCCTGGACGACGAGTCGCTCCTTGACGTCCCGCTGAGCGACCGCCGGGCCCTGCTGACCAGGGCATTGGACGGGGTGACGGCACCCGTGCACCTGGCGCCGGCGACGACCGACATCGAGGTGGCGCGGCAGTGGTTCGACCAGTACGAGGGGGCGGGCCTCGACGGCGTCATCGCCAAGCCGCTCGGGGTGCACTACCTCCAGGACGAGCGCGCCATGTTCAAGATCAAGCACGAGCGCACGGCGGATGTCGTCGTCGCGGGCTACCGCCTCCACAAGAGCGGCCCGGTCGTGGGCTCGCTGCTGCTCGGCCTCTACGACGATCAGGGCACCCTCCAGCACGTGGGCGTCTCCGCCGCCTTCTCGATGAAGCGCCGGGCCGAACTCGTCGAGGAACTGGAGCCGTTGCGGATGGACGAGGTCTCCGGGCACCCCTGGGCGGCCTGGGCCGAGGAGGCGGCGCACGAGTCGGCGCGGCTGCCCGGAGCGCCCAGCCGCTGGTCCGGCAAGAAGGACCTGTCCTGGGTGCCGCTGCGGCCGGAGCGGGTCGTCGAGGTGGCGTACGACCACATGGAGAACGGGGTCCGCTTCCGGCACACGGCCCGGTTCCGCCGCTGGCGCCCGGACCGGGAACCGGAGAGCTGCACCTACGCGCAGCTGGAAGAGCCGGTGAGCTATGACCTGGCGGAGATCTTCGGCCCCGCGCACTGAAATCCCGATCGGAATCGATCAGGTATAGAAAATAATCGGCCCATACATGCACAATCGTTGACACGAGACAGGTGGCAACGGTGGGCATGGGACGCAGGGCGCGCACGCGACGCGCCACGACGGGGGTGGCGCTCCTGGCCGCCCTGATGACGCTCTCCCTGGTGGCCGGCTGCACCTCGTCGGGCGACGACGGGCGCGGACCGGGCCAGGAGCAGGGCGAGCGGCCGTCGCAGAGCCGGGCGGCCGAGGGCTCGGTGCTCGCCGTGAAGATCGACAACGCCCGCTCGGCCCGCCCCCACACGGGGCTCGACTCCGCGGACATCGTGTACGTCGAGCCGGTCGAGGGCGGCCTGAGCCGGCTGATGGCGGTGTACGCGACCAAGCTGCCGCCGGTGATCGGCCCGGTGCGCAGCGCCCGCGAGTCCGATCTGGAGCTGCTGCGCCAGTTCGACCAGCCCACGCTCGCCTTCTCGGGGGCCCAGCGCAGACTGCTCCCCCTGATCGACGAGGAGCCGGTGAACGCCCAGCCGCCCGGCAAAACGTCCGACGCCTACTACCGGGGCACGGCCACGCCCGCCCCGCACAACCTCTATCTGCGGCCCGACCGGCTGTTGCCCTCCGCGCCCGGCGCGGACGCACTGACGACCGGGTTCCGCTACGGCACCGCACCCTCGGGCGGCACCCCCGAGACCACCCGGACCGTGCGCTACCCGGCCGCCCGGTTCACCTTCACCTGGTCCGAGAGCCGCGACCGCTGGCTGGCGTCGATGGACGGTTCGCCGACAGTGACCACCGACGGCGCGCGGGTGGCACCGGCGACGGTCGTGGTCCAATACGTGAACGTGCGCGAGTCCGATTTCCACGACTCCCTCGGCAACGCCACGCCGTACACCGAGACGGTCGGCGAGGGGAAGGCGGAGGTGCTGCGCGACGGCAAGGCCTTCGACGCCGACTGGAAGCGCGCGAACGCCACCGACGGCACGGACTTCACCACCGGGAACGGCAAGCCGGTCACCTTTGCCGAGGGCCAGGTGTGGGTGGTCTTCGCACCCTCATAGAGATGCCGCTACCCCGCCTTCGACGCCGTAAGAGGTTCCGTCGGATTGCGGAGCCCCTCCGCCGCGTCCGAGACACGGCGGATGAGGTCGAAGAAGACGGTCTGCTCCTCGGCGGAGAGCGGGGCGAGGAAGACCTGGTTCATCCGGGCCGTACGGACCGTGAGCTTGCGGTGGGTCCGGGTGCCCTCGTCTGTCAGCCGCAGCAGGAAGCGGCGGCCGTCCTGCGGGTCGCGCACCTTGTCGAGCAGACCCCGGCGGCCGAGCCGGCTGATCACCTCGGCGATGGTGGACCGGTCGAGCCCCACGCGCTCCCCCACCGTGCGCTGATCGAGGCCCGGCTCGGCGACGAGCGCGTTGAGGACGGCGAACTGCGGTGACGTGATCTCCTCGGAGACCATGGTGTTCCACAGCAGGTAGTGAGCCTGCTGGAGGCGCCGGGCCAGGTGCCCGGGGTGGGTGGTGAGGTCCACCGCGGCCATGTGTGCTCCCGAGTCGTATTGGTTGGTGCGCTTTGGTTGGTGCGCATTGGTTGGTGCACTGAAGACCAGTGAGTATTGACGTCAGACTCCCATAGTGGCAGCTTGAGAGAAAGCTCGCTGAAATACTCAGTGCGCTGAGCAACTGGAAGGCTGCGCGGATGGACAAGGTGGTCGCCACAGCCCTGGAGGCGGTGGCCGAGGTGCCGGACGGCGCGACCCTCGCGGTCGGCGGATTCGGGCTGAGCGGTGTGCCGAACGTACTGATCCAGGCGCTGTACGAGCGGGGCGTGAGCGGTCTGGGCGTCGTGTCCAACAACTGCGGGGCGATGGAGTCCGGTCTCGCCGTGTTGCTCGCCGCGGGCCGGATCGCCCGGGTGACCGGCTCCTACATCGGGGCGAACAAGGAGTTCGCGCGGCAGTACCTGGGCGGTGAGCTGGAAGTCGAGATGATCCCGCAGGGCACCCTCGCCGAGCGGCTGCGGGCCGGCGGCGCCGGCATCCCCGCCTTCTACACCCCCGCCGGTGTCGGGACCCAGGTCGCCGAGGGCGGGCTGCCCTGGCGCTACGACGGCTCCGGCGGCGTCGCTCTGGCCTCCCCGGCGAAGGAGGTACGGGAGTTCGACGGCACGGAGTACGTGCTGGAGCGCGGCATCCGCACCGACTTCGCGCTGGTGCGGGCGGCGAAGGGCGACCGGCACGGGAACCTGGTCTTCAACAAGTCCTCGCGGAACTTCAACCCCCTCGCGGCGATGGCGGGCCGGGTGACGATCGCCGAGGTCGAGGAACTCGTCGAGCCCGGCGAGATCGACCCGGACGCGGTGCATCTGCCCGGCATCTTCGTGCAGCGTGTCCTCGCCCTGACCCCGCAGCAGGCGGCGGACAAGAAGATCGAGCAGCGGACGGTGAGCAGCTGATGGCCTGGACCCGGCAACAGATGGCCGCCCGCGCCGCGCGCGAATTGCGGGATGGTCAGTACGTCAATCTCGGCATCGGACTGCCGACCCTGATCCCCAACTACCTCCCGGAGGGCGTGGAGGTGACCCTGGAGTCGGAGAACGGCATCCTGGGCACCGGCCCCTACCCCACCGAGGACCAGGTCGACCCCGACCTGATCAACGCGGGCAAGGAGACCGTCACGGTCCTGCCCGGCGCGTCCTACTTCGACTCGGCGCTGTCCTTCTCGATGATCCGCGGCGGCCACATCGACGTCGCCGTGCTGGGCGCCATGCAGGTCTCCGCGCGCGGGGACCTCGCGAACTGGGCCATCCCCGGCAAGATGATCACCGGGATCGGCGGCGCGATGGACCTCGTGCACGGCGCCCGTACGGTGATCGTGGTGATGACGCACACCGCCAAGGACGGCTCCCCGAAGATCCTGGAGGAGTGCGCGCTGCCGCTCACCGGGAAGGCGTGTGTGAACCGGATCATCACCGACCTCGGTGTGCTGGACGTGACCGACGACGGCCTGGTGCTCGTCGAGACGGCGCCCGGTGTGAGCGTCGACGAGATCACCGGCAAGACCGACGCCAAGCTGACCGTAGCGGAGGACCTGAAGTGAAGTCCGCAGTGAAGAACGTCTACATCGTCGACGCGGTGCGCACGCCGATCGGCCGCTACAACGGCGGTCTGGCGAGCGTGCGCCCGGACGACCTGGGCGCCCACGCCATCCGCGAACTCCTCGCCCGCACACCGCGGTTGGACCCCTCCCTGATCGAGGACGTCTACTTCGGCAACGCCAACGGCGCGGGTGAGGAGAACCGCAACGTCGGCCGCATGGCCGCGCTGCTGGCCGGACTGCCGACGTCCGTGCCGGGCGTCACCGTGAACCGGCTGTGCGCGTCGGGTCTGGAAGCCGTGATCCAGGCGGCCCGCGCGATCGCCCTCGGGGACGCGTCCATCGCCGTGGCCGGTGGTGTGGAGTCGATGACCCGGGCGCCATATGTGCTGCCGAAGTCCGACAAGCCGTTCCCGGCCGGGCACGCCGAGCTGTACTCGACCACGCTCGGCTGGCGGATGGTCAACCCGAAGATGGAGCCGCAGTGGACGGTTCCGCTGGGCGAGAGCGCGGAGCTGATCGCCGAGAAGCACAAGATCAGCCGTGAGCAGCAGGACGAGTTCGCGCTGGCCTCCCATCAGAAGGCCGCGCGCGCCCAGCAGGCGGGGCTGTTCGACGCCGAGCTGGCCCCGGTGCCGGTCCCGCAGCGCAAGGGCGACCCGATCGTCTTCGGCGCCGACGAGTGCGTCCGCGCGGACGCCTCCCTGGCCGCGATGGCGAAGCTGAAGCCGTCCTTCCGCACCTCCGAGGGCACGGTCACCGCAGGCAACGCGTCCCCACTCAACGACGGTGCCGCGGCGCTGCTGCTCGTGGACGAGGAGGGCCTGAAGGCGACGGGTCGTGAGCCGCTTGCCCGGGTCTCCGCGACCGGCGTCAACGCGGTCGACCCGCACTACTTCGGGCTCGCCCCCGTTGAAGCCGTCAACCGGGCTCTCGCCAAGGCGGGCAAGGGGTTTGGCGATCTGTCGGTGCTGGAGTTGAACGAAGCGTTCGCCGCGCAGGTGTTGGGGTGTGTTGCCGAGTGGCCCGAGTTCGATCCGGGGATCCTCAATCCGCAGGGTGGGGCGATTGCGCTGGGGCATCCGCTGGGGGCGTCGGGGGCGCGGCTTGCGGGGACGGTTGCGCATCAGCTTCGCCGCGCGGGGAGTGGGGTTGGTGTCGCCACGTTGTGCATCGGCGTTGGTCAAGGTCTCGCCCTCGTTCTCGAGCGATAGGTCCTGCCAGTACATGCCGTTTGCGGGCTGCGGGCCGGTTGTGGCTGGTCGCGCAGTTCCCCGCGCCCCTATAGGGCGCGATCGTCCCCCTTACTTTCACGAGACCGTCAGGAAGCTCCAGGAACTCCCCCATGACTCTCACCCAGCACGACATCGACCAAGAAATCGCCGCCGAGCACGCCGCCTATGAGAAGCGTGTTGCCGATGGGGCCCCCGTTGAGCATCAGCCGCGTCGCGACTATGCCCCGTACCGGTCCTCGGTTCTCCGGCATCCGAAGCAGCCGCCGGTCGCCATTGACGTGGCCAAGGATCCGGAGCTGGTGGAGCTGGCCTCGCCGGCCTTCGGGGAGCGGGACATCACCGAGATCGATAATGATCTGACCCGGCAGCACAACGGTGAGCCGATCGGTGAGCGGATCACCGTTTCGGGGCGGTTGCTGGACCGGGACGGGCGTCCGATCCGGGGGCAGCTGATCGAGATCTGGCAGGCCAACTCGGCGGGCCGGTACGCGCATCAGCGTGAGCAGCACGACGCGCCGCTGGATCCGAACTTCACGGGTGTGGGACGCACACTGTCCGACGACAGAGGGTTCTACTCGTTCACCACCATTCAGCCGGGGCCGTACCCGTGGCGTCAGCACCTCAACGCCTGGCGGCCGGCGCACATCCACTTCTCGATCTTCGGGTCGGCGTTCACGCAGCGGCTGGTGACGCAGATGTACTTCCCGAGCGATCCGCTGTTCCCGTACGACCCGATCATCCAGTCGGTGACGGACGACGCGGCCCGGCAGCGGCTGGTGGCGACGTACGACCACAGCCTGTCGGTGCCGGAGTTCTCGATGGGCTACCACTGGGACATCGTGCTCGACGGACCGAACGCCACCTGGATCGAAGAGGGACGCTGACCCACGATGACGAAGATCGACACGAGCAATCCCGAGGCCGTGCTCCCGACCCCGTCGCACACGGTCGGCCCCTTCTACGGTCATGCCCTGCCCTTCCCCGGCGGCGGCGACATCGCGCCGGTCGGCCACCCCGACACGATCGCGCTGCAGGGGTACGTCCTGGACGGGGAGGGCAAGCCGCTGCCGGACGCGTTCGTGGAGCTGTGGGGCGCCGACCCGGACGGCAATGTGCCGCAGGTCGACGGTTCGATGCGGCGCGACCCGGCGAGCGGTGGCTTCCTGGGCCGTAACGGCGTGGAGTTCACCGGCTGGGGGCGGATCCAGACGGATGCCAACGGCCACTGGAGCGCGCGGACGCTGCGGCCCGGGGCACGCGGGCAGAGTGCGCCGTACATCAGTGTGTGCGTCTTCGCGCGCGGGCTGCTGGTGCATCTGTTCACCCGGATCTATCTGCCGGGAGACGAGGCCGTGCTGGCCGCCGATCCGCTGCTGGCGCGGCTGGACCAGGACCGACGCGACACGCTGATCGCCACGGACGGGGGCAACGGCACATACCGTTTCGACATCCGCCTTCAAGGCGAAGGCGAAACGGTCTTCCTGGAGTTCCAGTGACAGCTGCCGAACCCGACACCGGCCTGCTCGCCCCCGGGTGGACAGGCTCCCCCGCCGCCGCGGCCACCGGCGACGGCGCCTATCTCACGGCGCTACTCGACGCGGAAGCCGCGCTGACGCGCGCCCAGTCCGCGCTGGGGCTCGCCCCGGCCGAGGCCGCGAGCGTGGTGACGGCGGCGGCGGATGCCCGGCACTTCGACGTGGCCTCGATCGCCGAGCGCGCGCGGGGCGGCGGGAATCCGGTCATCCCCCTGGTCGCGGATCTGACCAAGGCGGTCGGCGAGGAGTACGGCCCCTATGTCCACCGGGGTGCGACCAGCCAGGACATCATGGACACCGCGACGATGCTGGTCGCCGCCCGCACCCTGGACCTCCTCCTCACCGACCTCGGCCGCACGGAGCGCGCGCTGGCACGGCTGGCCGTCGAGCACCGTGACTCCGCGATGCCGGGACGGACGCTCACGCAGCACGCCGTACCGACGACGTTCGGGCTGAAGGCGGCCGGGTGGCGGTCGCTGGTGCTCGACGCGCGGGACCGGGTGACCGCCGTACGGGACGGACTGCCCGCACAACTCGGGGGCGCCGCCGGGACGTTGGCGGCCTTCGGGGCGTACGGAGCCGAGGACGCCCTGTCTCTCCCGGAGGCCTACGCGCGCGAACTCGGCCTGCGGGCACCCCTGTTGCCCTGGCACACCCTGCGGACACCCATCGCCGATCTCGCCGGCTGCCTCGCCTTCACGGCGGGCGCGCTCGGCAAGGTCGCCGTCGATGTCCTCACCCTCTCCCGCACCGAGATCGCCGAGGTCGCGGAGGGCAGCGGCGGCGGCTCGTCCGCCATGCCGCACAAGTCCAATCCGGTACGGTCCACCCTCATCGCCGCCGCCGCGCGCCGGGCACCTCAGCTCGCCGCCACGCTGTACGGGTCGCTGGCGGCGGAGGACGAGCGGCCGGCCGGGGCCTGGCACACCGAGTGGGAGCCGCTCAGGGAGCTGCTGCGCCTGGCCGGCGGGGCCGCCCGGGATGCCGTGGAGCTGGCCGAGGGGCTGCGGGTCAGGCACGATGTCATGCGCGAACACCTTGATCTCACCCATGGGTTGATCGTCTCGGAACGGCTGTCCGCCGAGCTGGCCCCGGTGCTGGGCCGGGCCCGCGCGAAGGAACTGCTCACCCGGCTGGCGTCCGAGGGTCGCCCGCTCGCCGAGGCACCGGAGTTGCGGGACGTCGACCTGGACCCCACCCACTACACCGGCTCCGCCGGAGCCCTCACCGACCGCGCTTTGGAGCGACGTTGAAACTCCTCAACCACCTTGTCGAAGGCCCCGCTTCCGCACCCCCGCTGCTCCTCGGACCCTCGGTCGGCACCTCGTACGCCCTGTGGGACAAGGTCGCGCCCGAGCTGTCCGTCACGCATCGGGTGATCCGCTGGGATCTGCCGGGGCAGGGCGGCTCGGCGGCCGATCTGATCGCGGCCGGGGCGACCATAGGTGACCTCGCCGACCTGGTGCTGGCCCTCGCCGACTCGCTCGGCATCGAGCGGTTCCGTTACGCCGGCGTCTCCATCGGCGGTTCGGTAGGGCTGCATCTCGCGGCGCACCACCCCGAGCGGGTGGAGTCCCTCGCGGTGATCTGCTCGTCCTCCCACTACGGCGGCTCCAAGCCGTGGGAGGAACGGGCCGCGCTGGTGCGGGCCGAAGGAGTGGCAGGGCTCGCGGAGAGCGCGAACGAGCGCTGGTTCACGCCGGGGTTCACCGTGCCCCGGCTGGTCCAGGACATGCGGGAGAGCGATCCGGGCGCGTATGCCGCCCTCTGCGACGCGCTCGCCGCCTTCGACATCCGGGACCGGCTGCCCGAGATCTCCGCGCCCACCCTGCTGATCGCCGGGCGCGAGGACACGGCGACGCCGCCCGCGCATCTGCGGGAGATCGCGGACGCCGTGCCGGGTGCCGCGCTCGTGGAGATCCCCGGCGCCTCGCATCTGGCGCCCGCCCAATGCCCCGAGGCCGTGCTCACCGCCCTGCGGGCGCACTTCGACGGTTCCGCCCCGCGTGGCATGGAGGTACGACGCGAGGTGCTCGGCGACGCGCACGTCGACCGGGCGCAGGACCGCCAGACCCCCTTCACCGCCCGCTTCCAGGACTTCATCTCGCGCTACGCCTGGGGCGAGATCTGGACCGACCCGACGCTCTCGCGCCGCGAGCGCAGCATGATCACGCTGACGGCGCTGGTCGCCCACGGGCACTACGACGAGCTGGCCATGCATGTGCGGGCGGCGCGGCGCAACGGGCTGACCCCGGAGGAGATCGGCGCGGTGCTGCTGCAGACCGCGGTGTACTGCGGGGTTCCGGCGGCGAACTCGGCGTTCGCGGCGGCCCAGCGCGTGCTGGCGGAGGAGGACCAGACCGGCTGAGGGTGACCCTGCCGGTCGTAGCCTCAACGGCATCAAGCACGGGCCTGGCCCGTGTGCCTACGGTGGAGGCATGTCCACCATCCTGATCACCGGCGCCACCTCGGGTCTCGGCCGGTACGTCGCCTTCGAACTGGTCCGCTCCGGACACCTGGTCCTCGCCCACGGCCGCGATCCGGGCCGTACGGAGCGACTGGTCGCCGAGCTGCGCACGGAGGGCGCCGCCGAGGGGTTCGTCGCCAATCTTGCCTCGCTGGCCCAGGTGCGCGACCTCGGCGCCCGGGTCGCCGCCGCCCACCCCGAGCTGGACGTGCTGATCAACAACGCCGGTGTGGGCTCGGGTCCGCGCGGCTCCGGACGGGAGCTGAGCGCCGACGGCCACGAACTGCGCCTGGCGGTCGACTACTTGGCACCGGTCGAACTGACCCGCGCCCTGCTGCCGGTGCTGCGCGCGAACCCGCCCGCCCGGATCGTCAACGTCGGGTCGGCCGGCCAGGAGCCGCTCGACTTCGACGACCCCGAGTTCACCCGCGGCTACGACGGTTTCGCCGCGTACTGCCGCGCCAAGTTCGCACTCGCCGCCCATACGTTCACGCTCGCCGAGGAACTCCACGGCACCGGCGTCTCCGTCAACGTCCTGCACCCCGCGACCTTCATGGACACGGCGATGGTCCGCGAGGGCGGCATCGCCCCGATGACCTCGATCGCCGACGGAGCCCCCGGCGTACTGGCGCTCGCCACGCAGGACCTGGGCACGGGCGGCTACTTCGACGGCACGCGTCCGGCAAGGGCGAACGCGGCGACGTACGACGACGATGTACGCAAGCGCTTGGCGGCGGTCACCGACCAACTCCTGCGCACCTGAAGCGCCCCAAAGGGGCGCGGGGAACTGCGCGACCAGCCACGACGGCGCCGCAGTCGACCGACGGCCGCGGAGCGCTCACCGCAGCCCGCGTCCCGTCTCCAGAACCTCCCGCGCCTGGGCCACCAACCCGTCCGCACCGCAGGAACGCGCCAGCGCCACGCCCCGATTGAGCTCGGCAACGGACCGCGCGGCGATGCCGTACTCGACGCGGGCGGCGGCATGCTCGTACTGGCACGGCGAAGCCTCCAGGTAGGCGACCGCCTGGGCCGCGAGCCGGACCGCGCGCTGGCCGGTCTCCAGGGCGGCGGCGCAGCGCAGGGCCTCGCCGATGGCCGTGTCCGTGCCGAACCGCTCGGCCTGGCGGCGGGCGTCGGAGGCGAGCCGGGCGGCGCGGACCGGGTCCTCGGTGGCGAGGGCCCGGGCCAGGTCGACCGCCCAGGGGACCATCACCGGGTTGTGGTGGCCCCGCGCGGTCGCTGCCTTCTCCGCGGCCTCCAGCTCGTTGATGCCGTCCTTCGTGCGGCCGGTCGCCAGCAGGAGACGGCCGCGTACGGAGCGCGGATCGGGGATGACGATGGTGGACGGGTAGGGCGGCCCGAAGCCGTGCTGCTCGGCGATCGACCAGGCCTCGTCGACATGTCCGCGGGCGAGCAGCGTGTCGACGAGGTTGCAGGTCGCCGTCCAGTACAGGGGCAGCCCGCGGCCCACGCGTTCGGCCAGCCGCAGCCCCTCGCGCAGTGATGTCTCCGCCTCCCTGAGCCGGCCCCTTCTGCGGTGGCCGAGACCGACATACGCGTGCGCGAGGGCGAGGTGGCCGCCGCTCCAGCCCGCGGACTCGTAAGCGCGCAGGGCCTCCGTGTACAGGGCGTCGGCGCGGTCGAGGCGGTCGGTGTATGCGTAGGAGTTGGCCAGCATCAGCAGCAGTTCGAGGCCCCACTCGGTGTCGGTCCAGCCGAGTCCGGGGGCGAGCCGGCCGTTGACGAGGGAGCGGTCGCACAGGTCGACGACCTCCTCGGCGTTCTCGCCGTGGGTCATGGCGTCGAAGCCGCGCAGCATCAGCAGCGCACGCTCGGAGTTGTCCTTGCCGGTGCAGGTCGCGGCGAGTCCGGCGAGCCGCTCGGAGCGGCCAGGGGTGGTCGTCTCGCCCGCGTAGATGCCCTCCCACATGTACTGCACGGCTTGCAGGCGCAGCTTGGCCGGGCCGTCCTCGTGCCGGGCGGCCTCTGCCTCGACCGTGCGGACGGCCTCCTCCAGCTGGTCGTTGTGGAGGAGTGCCTGGGAGAGCCGGAAGACGGCGTCCACGCGTTCGGTGCCGTCGAGGCCGGGCATGGCGAGCGCGGACTGGAGGTGGTCGATGGTGGTGGCGGGCGCGGTCAGCAGGGTGGCACAGCCCAGTTCGTAGAGCACGCGCGCGTGGACCTCGGGCAGCGGCGGCTCCACCAGGGCGCGATCCAGGCAGCGGCGGGCCGCGTCGGGGGCGCCGACGGCGAGGTGTTCGCGGGCCGCCTCGCGCAGCTGCTCGACGACTTCCTCGTCGTCGTCCGGGTGGACCAGGAGAAGATGCCGGGAAGCCGCCGCGGCGCCCCGGCCGGAGTCGGTGACGACCTGGGCGG
This sequence comes from Streptomyces sp. NPDC050211, assembly GCF_040656035.1. Taxonomy (NCBI): domain Bacteria; kingdom Bacillati; phylum Actinomycetota; class Actinomycetes; order Kitasatosporales; family Streptomycetaceae; genus Streptomyces; species Streptomyces sp. NPDC050211. The sequence continues at coordinate 4,955 of NZ_JBFALC010000022.1, read as the reverse complement.
CGATGCCGTGCATCGCGGTGCACAGGGCGGGCGGGATGGAGTTGTAGACGGCGGTCGCGATCAGCGGATGCACGAACTCCAGGCCGCTGTCGCCGGCGCGGGAGGTCGCCGGGTCGGGTGCGGTGAGGATGCGGGCGTTGCACAACAGCTCGGCGCAGCGCACGGCTTGGTCGTGGCTCATGGTGGCGAGCCGGGCGACCAGGTCCACGGAGATGTCCGCGCCGAGGATCGCGGCGGCCCAGGCGAACCGGGTGGCGTCGACGCCGAGTCCCTCCAGGCGGGCGACGAGGCCGCCACCGCGGGCCGAGCGGTTCAGGGCGCGCAGTTCGGCGGCCTGTGCCTCGACGGGTTCGAGTTCGCTGTCCTGGACCTTGGCGAGGAGTTCTACGGTCTCGTACGGGTTGCCGCCGGTGACGGCCCAGACCTCGCGGCAGAACGGGGCGTCGGCGTGCGGGCCGACGGTGGCGCGGGTGAGGCCCGCGGTCGCGTCCGGGGTCAGGGCGCTCAGGTTGGTGACCGGTGCGCCCGCCGCCGCGGCGACCGCGTCGAGGTAGCGGGCGCTGTCGGCGGCGACCTCGCCGGGGCGGCGGGCCACCACGACCAGGACGGACAGGTCGTCGAGGCGTTCGGCGAAGGCGGCGAGCCAGCGCAGGGTCTCCTGGTCGGCCCAGTGGGCGTCGTCGATCAGCAGCACGAGCGGCCAGTCGCGCCGGGCCAGCCGGCGTACCGCGGCGACCAGGCCGTCGCACACGCCCTGCGGGTCGGCCTGACGGTCGCCGGGGTCCGTGATGCCGAGGGCGGGGCCGGCGATGTCGTACCAGTCGCCGAGGTATTCGCGCGCCTCCTCCGGCATCAGCGACACCAGCGCGGGCTGCAGCAGTTGTCGTACGACATTGAAGGGGACGGACTTCAGGGTCTCGCCGCCGCGGGCCGACCAGACCGTGCAGCCGCGTGCCTCGGCGATGCGGCGGGTCTCGGCCAGCAGCGCGGTCTTGCCGAGTCCGGCCTCGCCCCGGAACACCAGGAGGCTGCCCGAGGACGAGCGGTCCGCGCGCAGGGTGGTGATCGCCTCCTCCACCGCGGCGACCTCCCGGTCGCGCTCCCACAGGGGAGCCGAGGCGGCCGCCGTGGGCCGTACCTCCGTCATCCCGCTACCTCCCCAAGTCGCCCGAACGACGTACCGAACCCGAGCGTAGCCCTCCGGTCGGCGCGGTGCGGGCGGGTCCGGGGAGCTGTTCCCGTCACGGGTGACAGTGCGGGCCCGCGGGCGACGCGAACGGCGTGCCACCTGCTGTTGTGAAGGTAACGGACCGTCAATACTCGTGGGAATGAAGGTGACTTTCGAGGAGCGGGGCACCGGCCGGTCCCGACGGGCCCTGGTGGCGGGCTCGGTCGGCAATTTCATCGAGTGGTACGAGTTCGGGGTCTACGGCTACTTCGCGACGATCATCGCGGCGCGCTTCTTCACCCCGGAGGGCGGCAGCGAGGCCGAGGCGCTGGTGAAGACGTACGCCTCCTTCGCGCTGGCGTTCTTCTTCCGGCCGGTCGGCGCGGCTCTGTTCGGCCGGCTCGGTGACCGGATCGGGCGGCGGCCGGTGCTGATCCTGGTGATCGTCCTGATGACGGGGGCGACGACGCTGATCGGTGTACTGCCGACGTATGCCACGGTCGGGGCGCTGGCGCCGTGGCTGCTCACCTTCCTGAGGGTGCTTCAGGGGCTGTCGGCGGGCGGGGAGTTCGGGGGTGCGGTGTCGGTGATGACGGAGTTCGCGCCGCCGGGCCGGCGCGGGCTGTACGGGTCGTGGCAGTCGTTCACGGTGGCGCTGGGGCTGCTGGGCGGAGCGGGCGCGGCGGCGCTGCTGGCGACGGTGCTGACGGAGGACCAGCTGGGCGACTGGGGATGGCGGCTGCCGTTCCTGCTGACGCTGCCGCTGGGTCTCGGGGCGCTGTGGCTGAGGCTGCGGCTGGACGAGACGCCGGCGTTCCGGGAGGCGGTGGAGCGGACGAGTCCGCCTCCGCGCGAGGTGGCGCGGGCGGTCGCGCTGGGTGCCGGGCGGATCATGGGCTGGGCGGCGGCCGGTTACACCTTCCTGGTCGTGCTGCCCTCGTATCTGCAGAGCACGCTGGACGCGTCCTTCCAACAGGCTCTGATCGCCACCGTGCTGGCCAACCTGGGCTTCGCGCTCACGATCGTCCCGGCGGGACTGCTCAGCGACCGGATCGGGCGGCGGGCGGTGATGCTGACGGGAGCGGTGCTGGTGGTGGTCCTCGCGGTGCCGCTGCTCAACCTGCTGCAGGACGCGGGGACTTCGAACGCGGCGAAGGGCGCCGCGGTGCTCGGCGCCGGTGCCGTGGTCGGGCTGATGGCGGGGCCGGGTCCGGCGATGCTGGCGGAGATGTTCCCCACTACCGTGCGCTACACGGGTCTGGGGCTCGCCTACGCCCTGTCGAATGCGGTGTTCTCGGGGTGTGCGGGGCTCATCATCACCGAGACCGTCGAACGGACCGGGAACGTGGACGTCCCGGCGTACTACGCGGCGGCGACGTGCGCGGTGAGTGTCCTGGCCCTGCTCACGCTGCCTGCGAGGAAGGCGAGTTGAGACGATGCGGGTGATCGGCCTGATGTCGGGCACGTCGTACGACGCCATCGACGCGGCGGCGGCCGAGCTGGACCTCGTCGGGGACACGCTGGTGCTGAAGCGGCTCGGGATGGTGAGCGTGCCGTACGACGCGGAGCTGCGGGACGCGCTCGCGGTGGCGCTGCCGCCGGGTGCCGTCACGATGGCGGAGGTGTGCCGGCTGGACACGCGGATCGGGCAGGCGTTCGCGGCGGCGGCCGTGCGGGCCGACCGTGAACTGTGCGAGGGGCGGGCCGAGTTGGTCGCCTCGCACGGGCAGACCGTCTACCACTGGGTGGCGGAGGGGCGGGTGCACGGCACGCTTCAGCTCGGGCAGCCCGCCTGGATCGCCGAGGCGACCGGGCTGCCGGTGGTCGCCGACTTCCGGCCGCGCGACATCGCCGCCGGGGGCCAGGGCGCACCGCTGGTCGCACTGGTCGACCGGCTGTGGCTGCGCGGCCGGCCGGGGACGCCGGTCGCGCTGAACATCGGGGGCATCGCCAACCTGACCGCCCCTGACGGGACCGCCTTCGACACGGGTCCGGGGTGCGCGCTGATCGACGCGGCGGCGCGGGGGTTCAGCGGCGGGCGTCTGGAGTTTGACCAGGACGGGGCGCTGGCGGCCCGGGGCCGGGTGCACCATCTGCTGCTGGAGCGGCTGCTGGCCGAGCCGTACTACGCGCTGCCCGCGCCGAAGACGACCGGCAAGGAGCTGTTCCATCTCCGCCATCTGCACGAGGCGCTCGCCGGGCTCGGGACGCTGCCCGCCGAGGACGTGCTCGCCACGCTGACCATGCTCACGGCCCGGACGGTCGCCGACGCGGTGCGCGGGGTGGGTGCCACGGAGGTGATCGCCTCAGGCGGCGGGACCCGCAATCCGGTGCTGATGAGGAGGCTCGCCGAGCTGCTGCCGGGGGTGGCCCTCGGCACCTCCGACGAGCTGGGGCTGCCGTCGGACGCGAAGGAGGCGTACGCGTTCGCGGTGCTCGGGTTCCTCACCGTGCACGGGCTGCCGGGCACGGATCCGGCGAGCACGGGCGCACGGCACGCGCGCGTGCTCGGTTCGGTGACGCCCGGCCGGGACGGACTGCGCCTTCCGGCGCCGGCAGCCGAGTCCCCCATACGACTCGTCCTGAAATGAGCACGCTCGCACCTATTCCGGTCCCGGCCTTCTCATCCGTCTTTCACCGACGCCTCATACGGTGGGGCCATGACGCAGGAGACTCCTCCCGGCTGGCACCCCGACCCCGGGCAGACAAGTGACGGTCCTCCCACCGAGCGCTGGTGGGACGGCAAGGCATGGACGGACCAGACCCGCCCGGCGGGGTCGGGGGCCGGATGGGGTCCCCCGCCGCAGCCACAGCCCGGCGGCGCGTTTCCGGCCTACCCCATGTATCCCGTCCAGCCTCCCGCCGGTGCGCGGCGCGGGCTGCGGACCGGCATAGCCGTCGCGGTGGCGGCCGCGGTCCTCGCGAGCATCGGCGTGGGCGTGTACGCGCTGTCCGAGGACGACGGCGGGGGCGGCAGCGCGGCGGGCTCGCCGCAGGCGCCGGACGGACAGGGCGGTCCCGGCGGCCAGGGCGGTCCGTTCGGTGACGGCGGGTCGGGTGGCTCCGGCGGTGCCTCGCCCTCGCCCTCGCCCGAGGGGTCCGAGGCGCCGAAGATCGACAGCGGTTCGGTGACCGACCCGATCAGCGGGATCAGCATCCCCATTCCCGACGGCTGGTACGGCCAGCAACTGTCGGTCGGCGCCTCGGTCACCTCGGACGCCTCCTACAAGTGCCCCGGCGACACCTCCGCGTCCTGCACCAAGGGCGGCGCGTACTCGGCGCCCGCCCTCGTGCTCCGCACCGAGGGCAGCACGGCCGAGCAGGTCGCCAAGGCGGACATCGCGGAGAACGCCGAGCAGTCGTACGGCGGCAAGTCCTACGGCAAGATCACCTCGCACTCGGTGCTGGCCTCCAAGGCCGTCACCGTGGCCGGGCAGAAGGGCTACCAGGTCCGCTGGAAGGCGGTCACCAGCAAGGGCTCCGACGGATACGTCGAGTCGCTCGCCTTCCCCTCCCCCGCGAACCCCCAGCAGATCGTCGTCGTCCGGCTGGGCGTGGACGTCAGTGAGAAGCAGACCGTCCTCGACGAGATCACCAAGGGCATCAAGGCGGCGTCCGGCGGCGGCAGCGGCCAGGACGTGTGAACCGCCTCTCCGTGCCCCGGACATGAGTCGGGGGGGGGGGGGGGCCGCCCCGCAAAGGGGCGCCCCCCCCCCCGCGGGGGGGGCGCCCCCCCCCGCCCCCCCGGGGGGGGCGGCCCGGGAGCCCGGCAGGCAACACCAGGCAC